>JALZJW010000089.1 GCA_030859565.1 Pseudomonadota bacterium | reverse complement strand
TACTGGCCCTTTCTCCCTTGGGCGGTCGCAACCGCACCATTCGAGCGGCAGCCAACGCGGAGCATGCACCCGCGCGTCGTTGCCAAAGTGACCAATTCTAGTCATACTATGACTATGAAGCAAGTCCGCATCGCCGAGCTGAAGGCACGACTGAGCGAATATCTTCGCGTTGTTCGACGCGGTGAGACGATCGCGATCCTCGACCGTGAGACGCCGGTCGCCCAAATTGTGCCTGTCCGTGACCGATCGGCGCTACGGGTCCGGAAACCGGCCCCAGGCACGCCGGCGCCCAATCGGGTCCCGCTGCCCAAACCCGCGAAGCTGCCGGTGGATGTTGTGCAGCTCCTTCTCGAAGAACGCCAGGGCCATCGGTGATTGCCTACGTGGACGCGTCCGTGCTGCTCCGCGTCGCCCTCCGGCAGCCGGACGCCTTGTCCGAGTGGCGCCACATTGACCAGGGTGTTTCAAGCGCTTTGGTCCAAACCGAGAGTCTGCGTACCTTGGATCGCCTCCGGTTGCGCGCCAAGCTCGGAGATGCGGAGGTCGCAAGCCGGCGCGCGACGATCCTAGCTCTCATCGCCTCGCTCGAAGTCGTCGAAATCGATGGGGTCGTCCTCGATCGTGCGGCACAACCCATGCCCACGGAGCTCGGCACCCTCGATGCGATCCATCTCGCGACAGCTCTCCTGTGGAAGGAGACGACCGGGGTGGCTCTCGTCATGGCGACGCATGATGGCGCACTCGCCCTCGGTGCGCAGGCCCATGGCCTGCCGATTGTGGGAGTGCCGCCGGCTTGACCTCTGACAGCTCCGCATCATTCAGATAGGTGCTTGACCCACCGCTAGTATCGGAACGGTCGCTCTCGAGTACTCTTCCTTTCGACGAAAAAGCGCGTTTGTTCTTCCCATACCCTACCCCACCCTACCAGGAAGGGTCTACCCGACGACTTCCAGACTTTCAGCCCGGGCCGGATTAGTTGTTTTGCCAGTGCGGCGGTAGGGTCCGGGCGAAATAAGGGAGGGCTTCGATGCGCCCCATCCAGGCCGTGAGCTTGGGCCCGACGAGGGTACGGATCGCGAGGGCTGGATCCTTGAGATCGGCCCGCAGCGCCAGAGCTATCATGGGATAAAGCGTGAGATCGGCCGCACTCAGCACCCCGGTAAGATAATCGCCGCGGATCTCGCGCTCGAAATGCGCCAGCTCGGCCGCGAGCTTGCCGCGGCCGTCCGCGATCACGGAGCGATCGCGCTCCTCCTCGGCTTTGTGAAAAATCTCCCGCAGCATCCGCCCCATGGCCATGCCGAGATACCAATCGGTCTCTTGGATGAACCGGCGGACGAGGGCCCGTTCGCGCGCGTCGTCCGGGAATAACCGCCCCAGGCCGGCAACGGGATGGCGTTCGTCGAGGTATTCGAGAATGGCCACGGACTCATAAAGGACGAACCCGTTCTCGACCAGGACCGGCACCTTTTGCCTGGGATTGAGTCGGGTAAATTCCTCGGCCTTGAGATCCCCGGCCGAAAACGAGAGCATCTTCAAATCATAGGGGAGTTGTTTGTGTTCGAGGCCAAGCCAAACCCGCCAAGCGGGAGGCGAGCCGGAACCGCAATAAAACGTCATGGACATAAAAACCTCCCAAACATATCGAGCGCCGGCATCAAGCCGTTACCGATCGTGAATGAGCCCCTCGCGGGCCATTAGGCGATTCTCTGTTAGTATTTAGGAGAGTGCAACTTGAGGAAGCTCTGCAAGAGTTACTGCGCAGCCCGTCTGCTTTGTCGCGTGCTCGCTCGTCGCTCGCCTATCTACCTGATATGTCTCGCGACTCGCTCCGCGGCTTCGCGCATCTGGGCTTGCTCGCGACACTTTTGCAGAGCTTCCAGAAATAATTTATGCCTCGCGCTCATGCCGCCGGGACTTTAGGCGCTGGCTGGCGTTGGGGTCGATGAGAGGGCTACCATGGATTTAAATGACCGGCGGATCCTGGTCACCGGCGCGCTCGGGCAGATCGGTTCGGAACTCGTTCCCGCGTTGAGAGCGCGCGCGGGTCCCGCCCGGGTGGTGGCCTCGGATATCCGCATGCCGCGCCCGGACTCGCCCGTCGGCCAAGGCCTTTTCGAGCATGTCGACTGCACCGAGCTTCGCCAGATCCAGGACCTCGTGCGCCGTCACGATATCGGGACGATCTATCATCTGGCCGGGGTCCTTTCGGCCGTGGGGGAGGACTGGCCGCACGTGGCGTGGGATGTCAACATGGGCGGTCTCTATCGCATCCTGGAGGTCGCGCGGCAGAACCGCTGTGTGCTTTTCTTCCCGAGCTCCATCGGGGTTTTCGGCCCGACGACGCCGCGCGAGCGCACCCCGCAGGATACGCTCCAGCGGCCGCAGACGATCTATGGGATCACCAAAGTCACTGGGGAGCTTTTGTGTGATTACTACGCCCGGCGCTTCGGCGTCGACACGCGCGGCCTGCGGCTTCCCGGCATTATTTCCTACGTCGCCCCGCCGGGCGGGGGCACCACCGACTATGCGGTGGAGATCTTCCATGACGCCATCCGTTACCGCCGCTATACGTGTTTTCTGCGCGCCGATACGCGTCTCGACATGATGTACATGCCCGATACGCTGCGGGCGATCATCGCGCTGATGGAGGCCGATCCGGCGCGTTTGCTACACCGGAATGCCTTCAACATCACCGCCATGAGCATCACGCCCGCGGAGCTGGCGCAGGCCATTCGCCGCCATGTTCCGGAGTTCGTGATCGACTATAGGATCGATCCCGTGCGCCAGGCGATCGCCGATTCCTGGCCGCGATCGCTCGACGACAGCGCCGCACGGGCGCAATGGGGGTGGGCGCCCGCCTATGACCTCGAGGCGATGACGGCCGACATGCTCGAGCGCCTAAGTGAGCGGTTGCGGAACCCACCCTGAGACTATGGGCATGCCGCTTGACCGCATTAAACACCGGCTCGCCCAAGAGATCGCCCAGATCGACGCGAGCGGCGCCGCCAAACGGCGCGAGCCGGTCATTACCAAGGTTCTCCGCGCGCATGGCGCCCGTGGCCCGCGCGTCCTAATCGAGGATGAGGGCGAGCGGCCGTTTATCCGCATGAATTCGAATAGCTACCTCGGCATGGCTTTGCGCGAGGAGGTGATCGCGGCCGAGGAGCACGCCGTGCGCGCATTCGGCGCCGGGCCTGGGGCTGTACGGTTTATCAGCGGTACCTACGCGCCGCATGTGGAGCTTGAGCGGCGGCTCGCAGCCTTTCACGGGCGCGAGGCCGCGCTCGTGTGCAGCTCAGCCTATGCTACGGTCATGGGCGTCCTGCCGGTCTTGGTCACGCAGGACACCGCGATCATCAGCGATACGCTCAACCACAATTGCATCATCAACGCCGCGCGCCTCGCGCAGCCCAAGGAGAAACACGTCTTTGCGCATCTCGATATGGCGGCGCTCGAAGCCTGTCTTACGCGGGCGGCGGGTTGCGAGAGAGTCCTTGTGGTAACCGATGGGATCTTCAGCATGCGCGGCGATCACGCGCCTCTCGCGGAAATCAAGAAGATTGCCGCGCGCTTCGATGGCCGGTTCAAGGAGGGCGTGCTCATGATTGTCGATGACTCGCACGGCATGGGCGCAATCGGGGCTACGGGTCGCGGTACCGAGGAGCACACCGGCTCGGGTCCGGTAGATCTCCTGATCGCGACCCTCGGCAAGGCGTTTGGCGTGAACGGCGGTTACGTGGCCGGTGAGCGTGTGCTCATTGATTACCTGCGCGAGAAGGCGCCTTTGTATATCTATTCGAACCCGATTACACCGGGCGAGGCGGCCGCGGCCGTGAAGGCCTTGGACATCGTGGATAGCCCGGCAGGCCGGAGCCTGCTGGCAGGGCTGCGGCAATCGACGCTGCGCTTCCGGCAAGCGCTGATAAACCTAGGCTACGAGACCCTCGCGGGGGAGCACCCGGTCGTGCCGCTGCTCTTGCGCGACACCGCGCGCACCCGGATGATGGTTCAGTATCTCAAGACCCATGGCATCTTGGCTACCGGCCTGTCCTATCCCGTGGTGCCGCGGGGCGAGGAGGAGATCCGGTTCCAGATCTCGGCCGATCACACCAAGGCCGACATTGACGAGGTCCTCGCGGTCCTGGCCGCGTTCCCAGGAGGGTTTGAAGGCGTGATTTGCGCGTGACGAGTCGTCTGAATAGGGCGCCGTGACCGCCGCGCTATCGCTCTATCTGGACCTGGTCCGGTTTGTCGCCGCGATCGTGGTGCTGCTTTCCCATTTCGCCTACACGCGGATCTCGGGCGGCGAGTATTTGATCTTGCGGCGCTTCGGCGCCGATGCCGTCATCGTGTTCTTCGTCCTCTCGGGCTATGTCATCGCCTACGTTTCCGCGGAACGGGAACGCACGCTCGGCGAGTATGCGATCAACCGCTGCGCCCGGCTCTACTCGGTGGCGTTCCCGGCCTTGATCGCCACCGTGATTTTCGACCAGATGGGGCGCGTCCTCGATCCTGCCCTTTACGCTGGTTGGTGGTATAAGGACAGTGAAGCGCTTTGGCGTTTCTTCGCGAACCTGCTGTTCGTCAACGAGTTGTGGTTTACATCGATCCGCCCGTTCAGCAACGGCCCGTACTGGTCGCTGGGCTATGAGTTTTGGTACTACGCGCTCTACGGGGCGTGCTTTTATTGCGGCGGACGCATCCGGGCCGTGCTTGCGGTTCTCATCGCGCTCATCGCCGGCCCGAAGATCCTGATGCTTCTGCCCGCCTGGCTCATCGGCGTATGGACTTACCGCTTCAATCGAAGTCAACAGGTCTCCGTCCCCATCGGTTGGGTATTGTTTCTCTCACCTATACTTATATACAGTTTTATCAAGGCATCCGGGATTGATATCGCGGCCCGCATGGCAACCATGGCCGTCATAGGCCCGGAGTTCGTGATGTCAAAGCTTAAGCACTCGGACGAGTTTCTGCTGAACCATTTATATGCGCTCCTGGTGGCGCTCAACTTCATCGGGATGCGCGCGATTTCCCATTCCCTGGATCGAATCCCCCCCTGGATCGAACAAGCGATCCGCTATTGGGCGGGCCTCACCTTTTCGATCTATCTATTGCACTATCCCGCGCTGCATTTTTTCGCCGCCCTCTACGGCGGGGAGCGTTCCGAACCGCTGACGCAGATCTTGATCCTCTCCTCGACGTTCGCGGCGATCGTCCTCATCGGGGGATTCACCGAGCGGAAAAAACACCTCCTGCGCCGCGTGCTCGCTAGGATTGCCCGAGCATTATCGCCCAAGCTACGTCGGCGGCTTGACGATTGGCCTTGACATCGTGGACACGAAAGTAACGCACGCCGGCAGCGACGCCTAAGGCGGTCGTCGCGCAGGTGGCACCGGCCAGCTCGCGCGGGGTTTGTTCCGAACACACCGCGCCCATGAATCGCTTGCGGCTGGTGCCGAGCAACACGGCGTAACCGGTAGCGGCGAACGCGCCCAGATCGGCGAGCAGGGCGAGGTTGTGGACTTTGGTCTTACCGAATCCGATCCCCGGATCGATGATGATGCGCTCGCGCTCGACCCCGGCCGTTTCCGCCAGCCGAGCGCGCACGATGAGAAACGCCCGCACCTCCCCGACCACGTCCTGATAGTGAGGATCCGTCTGCATCGTAAGCGGCGTGCCCTGCATGTGCATCAGCACCAGTGCAACCCTGCGCTCGGCGGCCAACGCGAACATCCCGGGGTCGTCACGGCCCGCGGATATATCGTTGATGATCGTGGCGCCGGCCTCCAGCGCCGCGCCCGCCACCTCGCCGAGCGTCGTATCGATGCTGATCGCCACCCGATCAGGTAAGGCTTGGCGCAATCGCCGGATCACCTCACGGGTGCGCCGGATCTGCTCCGCCGCGGCGACACGTTCCGCGCCCGGGCGCGTCGATTCGCCTCCGACATCGATAATATCCGCCCCTTCGGCGGCGATGCGGCAAGCATGACGCACCGCCGAGTCCGCATCGGCGTATGCCTCGCCGTCGGAGAAGCTATCCGGCGTGAGGTTCAAGATCCCCACGATGGCCGGGCGTGCCTCGCGCGGGATCATGCGCGCGGGTCGGATTCGGGGAACTTGCGGATCCTGAGCCGGTATAACACCGGCGACACCGCGACTTCCAGGAGAAAAAACAGCGTGACGATGATCGCCACATCGAGGGCGCCGAGGTCTAAGTAGGGGAGCGCGGCCAAGGCCGGAAACAAGGCTTCCGGGATCTGGTCGAGACCGGTCACCGGGCTGCTCGACGCGACACCCATGCGCCGTTTGATGAAGCTCGAAAATAAATCACCGAGCATCGCCGCCGCGGCGATGCAGGCGCCGAAGCTGGCCGAGAGGCCCAGAGCCGCAGCCCCCGCAGCGCTCATGAGCAACGAGGCGAGGAGTCCGCGCACGGTTTTCGTGCTGCCGAAAATCGGCGCGCCGTCGATGAATGTTTTGCCGCCATCGAGCGGCCGGTTGAAGCGTTCGCCGAGCAGTTCCCGGGCGACGATGGGCGCCCCGTTGGCCACGCCCAAGAGGATCAAAACCTGTAATATCACCATCGCCTCGCCTCCTCACGTGGGTGAAAGCGCCATTTTACCTCAAACTTGGACCCATAGAGATAGGTGGGGCGCTCGGTGCTTCCCGCGGCCCCGTAGGTGATTTCCCGTGACCGGCTTGAGGCGTAACGAGGGATTCATTATCCTGGCAGTGATTGGCCCGAACTTTTTTGGTAAATCAACAAGCGGGAGCCGTGCAAAACATGGCTTAATTCACTCGCGGAGATCTGTTATGGAATCAAATTCACCTTCAACCATGCGTATATCCCTTGTCAAGCTCTTCTGGGGAACATTGATAATTGTGGGGGTCGGGGCGGTAGCCATAATGATGCAAACTACCGGACGGCAGCAGGCCACCGACGCCTTCATGCTGACGACCAAGCACCTGAAGGAAAACGCTGCGGCGGAGTGCCCCGTCGCCATAAGACAGTTTCTCAAATCGAACCTCGGTACCGCGGACTACGTGATCAGCGACGGCAGTACGAGCGTGACCTTGCAATGGAAAGGCCCCGCTGGCGGCGAATTCAGTACCGTCGATTGCACTTATATCCTGGATCGGGGCATCGTAAGCCTGGTGATTGACGGTAAGACCGTCGCCTCCAAATAGGCCCGCGCGGCGTTCCGCCGAGTCAACACGGCCCAGGTAGCCCGTTACCTCGCCGCCCGGGCGGCGGGATATTAATGAATGAAACAAGAAAACCAGTTTTCGCTCCTGCGCGAGCGGCGTTTCGTTCCGTTCTTCTGGACCCAGTTCCTGGGCGCCTTCAATGACAACGTCTATAAGAACGCTCTCGTCATCATGTTCGCCTTTCAGGTGACTTCGCTCAGCGCTCAAGATGCCAACACGCTCATCAATCTCAGCGCCGCTCTTTTCATCCTGCCTTTTTTTTTGTTTTCGGCGACCAGCGGGCAGATCGCGGACAAATACGAAAAATCCCGCCTCATTCGTTATACGGTCTTGCTCGAGGTGGGCCTCATGATCCTGGGTTCGGCCGGATTCTACCTCGGGAGCTTGGGCTTGCTGCTGTTCACCTTGTTCCTGGGCGGGGTTCAAGCGGCGCTTTTCGGCCCGGTCAAGTATGCCTATTTGCCTCAGCACTTGAAATCCGAGGAGCTTGTGGGCGGTAACGGCTTAGTAGAGATGGGCACCTTCGTCGCGATTCTGCTCGGCACCGTGCTCGGCGGGATACTCATCGCCGTGGCGAACTGGGGCAAGACCCTGGTATCGATCGCCACCGTGAGTACCGCCCTTCTAGCTTATGCGGTCAGCCGCCGCATCCCGGTTACACCCGCGCCCGATCCGCAGCTCACCATCCGCTGGAACCTGGTGACGGCCACCCGCGATACTCTGCGCTTCGCGCGCCACAATCGAACTGTGTTTATAGCTATTCTCGGGATCTCGTGGTTTTGGTTTTATGGGGCGACGTTTCTATCGCAGTTCCCGAATTTTACCAAAGAGATCCTGGGAGGGGATGAGTCTGTCGTCACCTTGCTGCTCGCGCTTTTTTCGATCGGGATCGGGACCGGTTCCTTGCTCTGCGAGCGTATGTCCGGACGCGGCCTCGAGCTTGGTCTCGTACCGCTCGGCTCCATCGGGCTCACGCTATTCGCCGTCGATCTCTATTTCGCCTCCCGAGGTTTCGCGCAGCCATCCACGCTCGAGTGGACCGCGTTTATCGCGCGGCCCGGGGCTTGGCGCGTGGTGCTTGACCTGGTTCTGATCGGCGTCTTCGGGGGCTTTTACACCGTGCCTTTGTATGCGCTTATTCAAGCGCGCAGCGATCCCACCCACCGTTCCCGCATCATCGCCGGCAACAACATCCTCAACGCGCTCTTCATGGTCATCTCGGCCGGATTCGCCATCGGACTCGGCCAGGCCGGCTTCACGGTCGCGCAAGTCCTACTGCTTACCGGGATCGTAAACGCCTTCGTCGCGCTTTACATCTACACGCAGATCCCGGAATTTCTCCTGCGCTTTATCGTCTGGCTGCTGGTTCACTCCGTCTTCCCCATCAGGAAAACAGGATTGGAACACATTCCTCAAACCGGAACCGCGCTGCTCCGCTGCGAATCCGGCGGGATCTTGGACGCGCTTATCATTGCCGCCGCCGTGCGCCGGCCGATCCGGTTTGTGGTCGCGGAGCGCTGGCTGCGCGCGCCGCTCATAGGCTTTCTTTTGCGCAGCGGCGGTGCCATTGCCCTGCCCGCGGACCCTGCGCAAACGCGGTTCGAGCAGGAGATAGCCGCGGCGCTCGCAGGCGGCGATCTGCTCTGCGTTTTCACCAATCCACAGGCTTCCGCGCTTGTCCGTCCACTCACTGACATCCCCGTCATCGCGTTGGCGCTCCGAGGCCGCTCCGGGATCCAACCCCGGCCGCGAGGTTGGCGGGCGCTGTTTCATACCATCGAGCTTTCAGCGTCGCCGCCCGTCGCGGCGCGTCAGGACTTGTCCACGAGCGAATGATAAAGTGAGTTAGATAGTTATAAAGTACAGGCCTGATCTTAAGTCTACAATGCATAGCAACCTCGCTTTTTACGAAACCCGTGTCATTGGTGCCTTGTTGGAAAAGGAAATCACCACCCCCGAGCAATATCCGCTCTCGCTCAATGCACTTACCAACGCCTGTAACCAGAAAAGCAACCGCGATCCGGTGCTTAACCTCGATGAGGCAACGGTACAACAAACGCTCGACGGGCTCATCAAGAAGCACTTGGTAAGTGAGAAAACAGGGTTCGGGAGCCGGGTTACGAAATACCAACATCGCTTCTGTAATACGGCGTTCGGTGCTTTAAAGTTGTCAGCACAGGAGCTTGCCATCATCGCCGAGTTGCTGTTGCGCGGCCCGCAGACGCCCGGTGAACTGCGCACGCGTGCGGAGCGGCTTGGCAAGTTCAATGATGTGCAAGAGGTTGAAGCCGCCCTGAGAAGTTTGATCGAGCGGGAGGATGGGCCTTTCGTTGCGAAGCTTCCGCGCGAAGCCGGGAAACGAGAATCTCGTTACGCCCACCTATTGAGTGGGGAGGTGCAAGCAGCGGAGAGCGTTGCCGGCCCGGATATGGAAGTCAGTCTCACGCCTTCGGACCACGATCGTCTGTCGGAACTCGAGCAGCAGATCGCCGCGTTGCGGCAAGAGCTCGGTGAGATCAGGACCCTGCTTGACCAACGGACATGATCCCGGCATACGCTGTTTATCAGAATATTGGGCCGCGTTTCCCCAACATTAGTTAGGGATACCAATTTGGCCAGCGTCCCGGTAACGCAAGACACGAAAGCTACTCCTTATAAGCGGCTGACTCCCGATTGCATGCTCGATGCATTGAATAGCGTGGGCTTGCGGAGTGACGGACGCCTGCTGGCGCTCAACAGCTACGAAAACCGCGTCTACCAGGTTGGCATGGAAGAGGGAATGCCCGTGGTGGTGAAATTTTACCGTCCTGGGCGTTGGAGCGATGCGGCGATCCTTGAAGAACACGCCTTCGTGCAGGAATTAGTCGAGCGCGAGATCCCGGTGGTGGCGCCGTTGGCGACCAAACCTTCCGGCGCGGGTCCGCATCCCGCAACGACATTGCACACCTTCGGCGAATTCCGATTTACGCTTTATCCTCGCCAAGGCGGCCGTTCGCCGGAGCTCGATGATTGCAACACCCTAGCGTGGATGGGGCGCTTCATCGGCCGAATTCACGCGGTCGGCACGTTACGGCCGTTCGTCGCACGACCCGCATTGAACATTGTCAGCTTTGGTGAGGAGCCGAGCGAGTTCCTGCTGGCGCACGACTTTATCCCGGCGGATCTCGTGGGCGCCTATCGGACCGTGGTCGCTCAAGCGCTAGACGGTGTGCGGCATTGCTTTGACCGCGCGGGCGAAATCAGAGCACTGCGGCTACATGGTGACTGCTACGCCGGTAACGTGCTTTGGACCGAGGGTGGACCGCATTTCGTCGATTTCGACGATAGTCGCATGGGCCCTGCGATGCAGGATCTGTGGATGTTACTCTCCGGAGAGCCGCTTGAGATGGCGCGGCAGTTGAGCGAGGTGCTTAGCGGCTATGAGGATTTCTTCGAATTTGATCGCCGCGAGCTGCATCTCCTAGAGGCATTGCGCACATTGCGCTTGATCCATTACTCCGCGTGGATCGCCCGGCGTTGGCAAGACCCAGCCTTTCCTGCCGCATTTCCGTGGTTCAATACCCAGCGTTACTGGCAGGATCGCATCCTCGAGTTGCGCGAACAAATCGCTGTCATGAATGAGCAACCCATCGCGTTATCGAACTGAAATGGAAAAAGACTCGCCGATGCGTCCGATGCGCATTGTGTCGCTCTTACCTGCTGCTACCGAGATCGTGGGCGCCCTGGGCTTGATGGATTCCCTCGTCGGGGTATCGCACGAGTGTGACTATCCGGCGACGGCGAACGAGAAGCCACGGGTGACGCATTGTGCGATCCACCAGGCGGGCTTGCCGAGCGCTGAGGTAGACCGCTGGGTACGCGAGACGCTCGCCGCGACAGGTTCCCTCTATACACTCAACGAGGCGCTGCTACGCGGGTTGCGCCCGGAGGTCATCGTGACCCAACGCCTCTGTGATGTCTGCGCGGTTGGATACGGTTCGGTCGCAGCGTTCGCCCGGTCACTGCCCGAGCCACCGCAGGTGGTAAACTTGGAGCCCGCTGGTCTGGCGGATATCTTGGAGGATATCCGAAAGGTAGCGGCAGCGCTCGGGGTGGCCGAGCGCGGTGAGGCCGTGGTGAGCGCGCTGCAAACACGGATAGAGCAGGTACGTGCTCGCGCTGCGAAAACAAGCGATCGGCTCCGCTGCTTTTTGATGGAGTGGATCGACCCGCCATTCTGCAGCGGGCATTGGGGACCGGAGCTCGTGGAGATGGCCGGGGGCGAGGAGATCCTCGGTAAAAAGGGGGAAGCCTCAAGACGCATCCTCTGGGAGAGTGTGCGCGAGGCGCAGCCCGAAGTCCTGGTAATCGCGTGCTGTGGATGCTCGGTGGCGCGCACTTTAGATGATTTGCCTCGCTTGCAACGCGCAGCCGGGTGGGAGGGGTTGCCCGCGGTTCGAAGCGGCCGGGTCTATGTTGTCGACGGGTCCGCTTATTTCAGCCGACCCGGCCCGCGTATCGTCGACTCCTTAGAAATCCTGGCGGCCTGCCTTCATCCGGCCCAGTTTCCCGAGGCGCGCGCCAGATACCCGGACGCGGTGGTACGCATCGCCGCGGGTGGGCAGGTGGCAGCCTGGTGATGGCGCGCACGAGGCACTGGTCGCTCGAAGCAGTGGCAAGAACAGCGCCTATGGGGAACCTCGAAAAATACCCTCTCCCACTGGGAGAGGGCTAGGGTGAGGGATGTAAATAATTGATTTTAATACCCTCATCCCAACCTTCTCCCGAAGGGAGAAGGAGACTTTGAGTTATTAGAGGTTTCCTATGCTTTGCGTGTGCTTCGCGAAACCGACGGCATCGAGGTCGTGGCGGCTTGCCGGCCGCAGTCAGCACCGAGTCGGGAAGGGTCGCTAGGCACGCGTTGCGCGAACACTTGCTCGAGGCCGTGCTCTGCGGATCGAGCAGGGGCGGTTTATTGATGGGAAAATTTGGTTTGCTAAAAACCCCCTCAGGTGCATTCCTTGGCATTGTGGAGTTCCCGATCAGCCGGTTATACGATGACCGCCGTGATTATACACCAATCCGTTCATTGGGTTAGACACCGGATTAGACACCTATTGGTGTCGGATTCTAGTTAGGCCTTTTAGGAGAGCTTCAATGGGATCGATCACTTGTGCAAATCTCTTGGCGATGACAATTTCTTTCGTTTCGCTCCTTGTAAGCCTGGGTGTCTTGTTTATTCATCGCCGAAATACTAAGGCGACAATTGAGCAGCGGTTAATTGAACGAGAAAACAAGATTAATGATGCGTTTGTCACATTTGAAGTACGGGGACCATTTGCACACCACCTTAGGATTCCCAACGACCAAGTAAAAGGCTATACCGCAAAGGCTGTAATGCTGCTTCACCAGATTAACTTGCTCCGCGAGGTCTTTCAGCATCGTGACATCCTATATGCGGGCACGGTTGAGGCCTACGAGAGTTGGGCCAGAACAATTCTGCGCCCTTGGGTTGAGGCAGACGACCACTTACGAAGCACGTTCAAGCTTATAATCGAGACACAAGACTCCAATGATCCCCAATTTATTGCCAAGCTTAAGGAGCTGCTTCCAATATGGACCTAACTTTAGGCTGCGCCGCACTCGCGGCCAGCGCCGCTCGTCGGCGCGCGTACCATACTAGGCCCAGCTGGTGTCCTACCCGAAGTGCTCCCGAACACAGGAGTTCCCATGGTTCAGAATCCTGACAACGTTCGTGAAACGGTTAACCTTGGTATCATCGGACTCGGTCACATTGCTGACGCGCAGCTTGGAGCACTGTCCAAGCTCCGCAACTTGTTCCGGCTCGTGGCGGCAGCGGATCGAGATCCAAGCGTCTCTGCCAAGCTTCCTCTGGATGCTCCGGATATCGAGTTTTCCACCAACCACGATGAACTCATTGCGTCGCCACGCATCCGTGCCGTTCTTGTATCGACGCCACTTCGTACACACTATGAGGTAGCCGCGGCTGCCCTCAAACACGGGAAGCACGTACTTCTTGAGAAACCCGCCACGCAGGACATGCAGAAGTTCGATGAACTGGTGGGCCTTGCTCGCAACGCAGGTGCGCGATTTGTGGTGGCCTTTCATGCGGCCTTCGCGATGGACCTGTTATGGTTCCTCCAGGACTACAATTGGAAAGACGCCCATGGGGACATACAGGGCATTCGCTGCTCGTTTTCCGATCCGTATATTGAGAATCCAAACGCAATCTCGCGGTTCTCCTCCCTGGGGGGCAGCTGGACTGATAGCGGTGTTAACGCACTCAGCGTGGTGGCCCACCTCATTGACCCAGGTTCCATCAGAATAGAAGAGGCGCTTCTCACGCGTCTCCCGGACTACCGTGGGGAAGTACAGGGCACTCTGTTCTTTACCTTCCCGACTATTCAGGGTGCTCGGGCAGGCAAGGGCTGCATCGACACGAACTGGTGCCTTGGTCAGAACAGGAAACGCACCTACCTGTACTTCAATGACCCCAATGTCGAGGTCGTCCTTGATCACTCAGCCCAGAAAGTATGGCTGGTTGATCGCGACGGGAAAGAGAAGATCCTGCAGCAGTTCGAGGGTGACCGTATGATCAATCATTACCTGGGGGTCTTCCAGCACTTCTATTCCTGCGTTTCCAAGAATCGAGATAATCTCGAAGTAGCGAGGCCCATTCATCGACTGCTGTTTGCGGCGGCGCAGGGCATTCTGCGTCCCTAGTGCCCACATGCCCAGCGAGCCTAACTCGCGCAGGAAGAGGACAGGCTTACGTACAAGCAATTGGGGGCTTGCATTTTTGCATTCCCGGCCTAACTTGCCAGTGGAGTCGGACCCGCCGAGTTCGAGGCGCCTTTAAGCAGGGTGGCTTCGTTGAGGTCAGGAGTGTCATTACGTTCAGTGGCTTCGTTCTCGGCGGGCCGCTCACTATGGACGCTAGGAGCGATAAACACCAAATAGTTTCAAAGGCGGATTAATCATGAATTCATCAGACTTCCTTCTAGAAGATTACAAATTAAAAATTCAATACTTAACAAAACAGTTCAATAGAATGTGGAATCGATTCAATTTCTTCATTTCAATTGAATCAGGGTTTGTCGGATTCATGTTACTTCCACTTAGAAATGACTCATCTAATTCGTCTGACAACGCACTGTATTTTGTCGTTGTTGGCATTTTCATTTCTTTGATATGGTGGATATTCGGAGCACAGGATAGGGCAGTCGTGAAGATTTACCGAAGTGCTGTTAAAAATGCAGCGAAGAGAATTGCCGCAGTTGTTCAGGACCTCGACAAAGCGGATTACGATGCCCAACGAGATTTTGTGGGCAACACAGAAATCCTGTTAGTAAATAATAAGCAATTCAATCCGATTGAATGGCGTTGGCGAAGGATTAGTGTCACAAGGTTAGCAGCCTTTTTTCCATTAACCATTTTGTTTCTGTGGCTGGTGGCTGCCTTGTTTTTTCCCCTTCCACTTGAATTAAGGGAATGTCAATCATGCAATACGCTTAAGAAGGCAATTATAATTTTACTGCTCGCTTTAAACTTTAGTGCTATTAGTCTCGGGATTGCACGTTCTGGCGATGAAAGTACGGCCAACGGTTAAAGGGGCCAGCATCGATATATCTGCGATATACCCAACGCATGCCCCGCCGCCCGCGTGTTCACATCGATGGAATACCCTTGCATTGTGCAGCAAGCGCATATTATTAGGGGACAGCCCGAGTAGGGCGGAACCGTGAAGCGGGTTCCGCCGGATGTGTGCGGCCACCATTCGGCGCATTACGGCTATCGCCTAATGCGCCCTACTCGGGCTAACAAGCCACTGAACACGGGCGCCGTCGATAGCGGTCATCACAGATTTGTGAGGAGATGCGAATGAAGGACACGTATACCGCCGTAGTCAAGAAATCAGATGACTGGTGGATTGGCTGGATCGAAGAGGTTCCTGGAGTCAACTGTCAAGAGTCCTCGCGCGATGAATTGATCGAGACCTTGCGCATTACGCTTAAGGAGGCGCTGGAGTTCAACCGCCGTGAGGCGATTGAGGCAGCAGGAGGAGGCTATGATGAAGAATCTATCGCCCTATGAAGCGGGGCGAGTTGCTGCGTCACCTAAGGGGTTACGGCTGCGATTTACTGCGTGAAGGTGGGTGGCATTCCTGGTGGCACAACCCGAATAAGAACAAGCGCTCCTACCAGCCGAAGCCGAGTTAAGCGGTTGCGCGGGCTCGCCCGACCGCAGTACCGGCTCATGGTCGAGGAGGTGCGTGTGTTTTACGATGTTGCAGGCTCGACCGTTGAGGTATTGGCGATCGTGCCAAGCCGGAGGCAACCACATGGCTCGCCCAGTTCGGAAGTCCCAAGTGAAGGAAGTCCCTCTGTCCGAGGTCAAGAACGACCTGTGTCGCTTTCTGCGTGAAGCCGAGACACAGGAAATCGTCATCACGCGCCACGGCAAACCGGCCGGGGTGCTCATCGGTTTTGCGACGGAGGACGACTGGTTTGATTACCGGCTTGAGAACGACCCGCGGTTCTTGCAGCGGGTCGCGCAAGCACGCCAAAGCCTGCGCGCCGGCCGAGGCGTCAAATTGGGAGACGTGAAGTGATAACGCGCTCTAACCGCGCGGTCGAAAGCGACGCGCGGCAAAAGCGGCCGCGCGCGCTTCACGACGAGCGTTGGCCAGAGCTGAAGTCCGCGGTGCAGCGCCAGGGAACAC
>JALZJW010000088.1 GCA_030859565.1 Pseudomonadota bacterium | reverse complement strand
TGCCGGGGGACAATGTGAAGATGGTGGTGAAGTTGATTGCGCCGATTGCGATGGAAGAGGGGGTGAGGTTTGCGATCCGCGAAGGGGGCCGCACCGTCGGGGCCGGCGTCGTCGCTAAGGTCGTCGAGTAGCAAAACGGGAGCCTATGCTTAAGACCGGGCCCAAAGTTAATCATCCATGAACGACCAAGTCATCCGTATCCGTCTCAAGGCCTTCGACCATCGGTTGATCGACCGGTCGACGCGCGAGATTGTCGAGACTGCCCGGCGCACGGGTGCCCAGATCAGAGGGCCGATCCCTTTGCCCACAAAAATGGAACGCTTTACGGTGTTGATCTCACCACATGTGGACAAGGATGCCCGCGATCAGTACGAGATCCGCACCCACAAACGGCTGCTCGACATCGTCAATCCCACGGACAAGACCGTGGATGCGCTGATGAAGCTCGATCTGGCCGCGGGCGTCGATGTCCAGATCAAGCTGAGCTGAGCTCGGAGTTAGCGCGAATGGCATTGGGCATAATAGGGCGAAAATGCGGTATGACGCGCATCTACAACGAAGAGGGAGCCGCGATCCCGGTGACCGTCATCGCCGCCGAAGCTAACCGGATCACACAAATCAAGGCGCTGGAACGCGATGGCTATCGCGCCATACAAGTAACAAAGGGTTCCCAAAAACGGCATCGAATCAGCAAAGCGCTGGCCGGAATCTATAAAAAAGCAGGTGTCGAAAGTGGGCAGGGTTTGTGGGAGTTCCGGCTGGAAGCGAGCGAAGGCGAGGCGCTCAGCGTCGGTCAAGAGATCAAGGTCGATGTATTCAAAGCGGGCGAGATGGTCGACGTGAGCGGTGCCACACAGGGGAAAGGCTTCGCCGGGACGATCAAACGGCATCACTTTAGATCCGGGGACGCCACGCACGGTAACTCGCTTTCGCACCGCACCCCTGGTTCCACCGGGCAGCGTCAGACCCCCGGCCGCGTGTTCAAGGGCAAGCACATGCCGGGGCATCTGGGTAACGTGAATCGCACGGTCTCGAATCTGGAGGTGGTGCGCGTCGATGCCGAGAGAAACCTGCTGCTCGTGAAGGGCGCCGTGCCGGGCGCGCGCGGCGGCCATCTGGTCGTACGGCCAGCGGTCAAGGGGCGTTAGCATGGAGCTTCAGGTCCAATCGGGTGACACCGGGGCGGTGGTTGGTGCCGTCGCGGTTTCCGAGCAATTGTTTAACGCCAAATACAATGAGCCCCTCGTGCATCAAGTAGTAACGGCCTATCTCGCCGCGGGCCGTAGCGGGACCAAAGCCCAAAAGTCCCGCGCGCAGGTTCGGGGCGGTGGCCGCAAGCCGTGGAAACAAAAGGGCACGGGAAACGCTCGCGCCGGCAGCTCACGCAGTCCGCTGTGGCGTAGCGGTGGGGTCACGTTCGCGGCGGTGCCGAGGGATTACGCGCAAAAGGTCAATCGAAGAATGTATACAGGTGCACTCCGGTCCATCCTCTCCGAGCTCGCACGCACGGGGAGACTCAAGATCGTGGACGCATTAGCAATGCATTTGCCCAAGACGAAAGTGCTCATCGAGCGGCTTAAGGTCTTGGGTCTCGAGGCGGGATTAATCGTCGTCGACGCAGAGGATCGGAACCTTGATCTGGCATCCAGAAACCTCCCGCACGTCGAGGTCACCGGCGCGCGCGCGCTCGATCCGGTCCGTTTGATCGAGCACCAGACGGTGGTTATGACGCAAGACGCCCTCAAGCTCGTCGAGGCCCGGCTCGCATGAACCAGGAGCGGTTGCTGCAGGTTCTCATCGAGCCTCGGGTTTCGGAGAAAGCGACGCGGCTTGCGGACAGCGCCCGGCAGTTCGTATTTCGCGTGATCCCGAACGCAACCAAGCCCGAGATCAAGCAAGCGGTCGAGCTGATGTTTAGCGTCCAAGTCGAAGGCGTGAGGGTTTGCACAATCAAGGGGAAAGTTAAGGCGAATCGCCGCATGCGGGGACGCCGTTCGGACATAAAGAAAGCCTATGTCAGCCTCAAACCCGGATTTGACATCAATTTCGTGGGTAAGGAGTAAGCCGCCGTGGCATTGAAGCAGCTCAAACCGACCTCGGCGGGTACGCGCGGCGTGGTGCGGGTAGTGACGCCCGGGTTGCACAAGGGTGATCCTCATTGGCCGCTGACTGAAAAACAGACGCGCAAGGCTGGACGCAACAACAGGGGCCGAATTACGGTGCGCCACCGGGGAGGCGGGCATAAGCAACATTACCGCATCATCGATTTTAAGCGCCGTAAGGACGGGATCCCGGCGCGCGTTGAGCGTATCGAGTACGATCCGAACCGCAGCGCCCATATCGCGTTGCTGCTGTATGCGGACGGCGAGCGCCGTTACATCGTCGCACCGAAAGTCGTGCGAGCGGGCATGCGTTTGATGTCGGGGAGCGAGGCGGCGATTCAGCCGGGGAATTCGTTGGCCTTGCGCAACATTCCCGTCGGCACGACGATTCATTGCGTGGAGCTACGGCCCGGAAGAGGCGCCCAGTTGGCCCGGAGCGCGGGCGCCGCGGTACAACTGATCGCTCGGGAAGGGGGGCATGCGACCTTGCGGCTGCGGTCCGGGGAAGTCCGGAAAGTTTCTCTCGATTGCCGGGCGACCATTGGAGACGTTGGCAACAATGAGCATGCCCTGCGTTCGCTCGGTAAAGCCGGCGCGACGCGCTGGCGAGGTATCCGCCCAACGGTGCGCGGTGTGGCCATGAATCCTGTCGATCATCCGCACGGGGGCGGGGAAGGCAAGAGTTCCGGAGGGCGGCACCCGGTGACCCCATGGGGTCAGCCCACTAAGGGCCACAAGACTCGGAAAAACAAGCGGACGACCGGCATGATCGTGCGCCGTCGGCATAAGGCAACTTAGCGTCCGGAGGCTCGCGTGCCACGCTCACTCAAAAAAGGGCCTTTCATAGATCACCACCTTGCCGCGAAGGTCGCCAAGGCCCGCGACAGCAAGGACAAGCGGCCCATCAAGACCTGGTCGCGCCGCTCGGTGGTGGCGCCGGAGATGGTCGGGATCACGATCGCCATCCACAATGGACGCCAGCACCTGCCGGTTTATATTACCGAGAATATGGTCGGACATAAGCTCGGGGAGTTTGCGGTAACGAGGACCTTTCGCGGCCATTCGGCCGATCGCAAGGCCAAGAGTCCGTAAGACCCACGCATAGGGCAGGTCAAGCATGGTAACGGCAGCTAAACTTCGGTTCGTGCGGGTGTCTCCGCAAAAGGCGCGTCTGGTTGCGGATCAAATCCGCGGGCTCCCGGTGGATCGCGCCCTGAGCGTATTGGCGTTCAGCGGTAAAAAGGCCGCGGGAATCATCAAGAAAGTGTTAGAATCGGCGATTGCGAATGCGGAGCACAATGACGGCGCGGACATCGATGCGCTTAAAGTTGAAACCATAATGATCGATGGCGCGCCGATGATGAAGCGGGTGGTGGCTCGAGCCCGGGGGCGCGCCAATCGACTCATGAAAAGGACCAGCCACATCACCGTCCGCGTCGCCGAGTAACGAGATAGCCATGGGACAGAAGGTTCATCCAACAGGTTTCCGGCTCGGGATCGTCAAAGACTGGTCATCGAAATGGTATGTCGATTCGAAGAAGTACGCGGATTATCTAAATATGGATCTCGCCGTGCGCGAGTTCTTGCGCAAGAAACTGCGGCAGGCCTCGGTCAGCCGCATCCAAATAGAACGGCCGGCGAACAATGCGCGCATCATTATTCATACGGCGAGACCCGGTATCGTCATCGGCAAAAAGGGTGAAGACATCGAGTCGCTGCGCAAGCAAGTGTCGCGGTTGATGGGCGTGCCGGTGCAGATCAGCGTCGAGGAGATCCGTAAACCGGAGCTGGATGCTTATCTGGTTGCGGAGAGTGTCGCGGGTCAGCTCGAGCGCCGTATCATGTTCCGCCGGGCGATGAAACGGGCGGTGACCAATGCCATGAGGCTCGGGGCGCAGGGGATCAAGATCCACGTCGCCGGAAGGCTCAACGGCGCGGAGATCGCCCGTTCCGAGTGGTACCGGGAAGGGCGCGTGCCCTTGCACACCTTGCGGGCGGACATCGATTACGGTTTAGCGGAGGCCAAGACGACCTACGGCGTGATAGGCGTGAAGGTTTGGATCTTCAAAGGTGAGGTAATAGATCGCGCGGCACCGATCGAAGATCGGAGCGTGGACGGAGCCCTGCCTCGTTAATCGGCTAAGCGATTATGCTTCAACCTAAGCAAACGAAGTATCGTAAGCAGCAAAAGGGCCGCAATCGCGGTATTGCGACCACGGGCCTACGCATAAGCTTTGGCGAGTATGGGTTAAGAGCCACCACGGCGGGACGCATCACGGCGCGCCAGTTGGAAGCGGCGCGGCGCGCGATTTCGCGCCATGTGAAGCGGGGCGGCAAGCTGTGGATTCGAGTGTTCCCCGACAAGCCCATCACGACCAAACCCTTGGAAGTCAGGCAAGGCAAAGGAAAGGGAAACGTGGAGTATTGGGTCGCGCAGGTGCAAGCGGGCCGCGTACTGTACGAAGTGGAAGGCGTGCCTGCCGATATCGCGCGCGAGGCGTTTCGCTTGGCAGGGGCTAAACTCCCCGTGAATACCACGATGGCGAGCCGGACGCTGTTATGATGCAGGCGAACGAACTTAGGAAAAAACAACCCGGCGAGCTGCAAAGTCTATTATTGGACCTGCGGCGGGAGCAATTTAATTTGCGTATGCAAAGAGGCGCCGGTCAAACGGTGAGGCCGGCCCGGCTCCAAGGTGTGAGACGGGAGATCGCCCGCGTGAAGACCGTGCTTCACGAGCTCAAGCAAGGCGAATCCGCATGAATGAGCCGCTAAAAGCGCCGCGGATCCTGATCGGTCAGGTGGTCAGCGATAAGATGCAAAAAACCGTTGCCGTGCTTGTCGAGCGCAAGGTATTGCACCCCTTGTACAAGAAATACATACGCCGTTCGACGAAGTTACTCGCCCACGACGAAGCCAGCGCCTGTAAGCAAGGGGATACGGTGGCTATCGAAGAGTGCCGGCCGATCTCGAAGCGGAAAAGCTGGCGCGTTCAAAAGCTAATCGAGCGTGCCGCGGAGCTTTGAACCATGGTCATTGCCGCGTTTAGGAACTGACCGATGATACAGATGCAATCGAATTTGGATGCGGCCGACAACAGCGGAGCGCGGCGCTTGATGTGTATTAAGGTTTTGGGCGGGTCAAAGCGCAGGTATGCTTATGTCGGCGATATCATAAAAGTCACGATCAAGGAGGCCATCCCTCGGGGCAAGGTAAAAAAGGGCGAGGTGTATGACGCGGTGGTCGTGCGTACGAAAAAGGGCGTGCGGCGAGCGGACGGATCGGTGATTCGCTTCGATGGTAATGCCGCGGTGTTATTGGATAAGCAGTTGCAACCCATCGGGACACGGATTTTTGGCCCGGTCACGCGGGAGCTGCGTACCGAGCGGTTTATGCGCATCATATCATTGGCGCCTGAAGTCCTCTGAGTTGAGCAATGCGTAAGATCAAAAAAGGTGATCAAGTCGTCATCTCGGTGGGTAAATCGAAAGGCCACCGCGGGGTGGTGACGCGCGTTTTCCCCAATGACAGGGTCGTGGTCGAGAGCGCCAATATGGTAAAGCGCCACACCCGGCCTAACCCGCGCTCGGGCACCCCGGGCGGGATCGTCGAGAAGGAAGCGCCCATCCATATTTCGAATGTGGCGCTATATAACCCACAGACGAAAAAGGCCGACAAGGTCGGCTTCAAAGTGCTCGAGGACGGCCGCAAGGTGCGCTATTTCAAATCCTCGGGAGAAGTAGTTGAGACCTAACACAGGTGTTGGCATGCCCCGGTTGCGTACAATTTATCGCGAGATCATCGTCGCAGAGTTGCAACAGGCGTATGGGTACAAGAGCGTCATGGCGGTCCCCCGGATTATCAAAATCACGCTGAACATGGGACTTGGAGAAGCGGTGGCGGATAAGAAGATTGTCGACCATGCGGTCGACGATTTAACGCGGATCGCCGGCCAGAAACCGGTGGTGACGCGAGCGCGTAAATCGATTGCCAACTTCAAGATCCGGGACGGTTGGCCTATCGGCTGCAAGGTGACTCTGCGGAGCGAACGCATGTATGAGTTTCTGGATCGCTTGATCAATATCGCGATACCGAGGATCCGCGATTTTCGCGGCTTGAGCGGCCGGGCCTTCGATGGACGAGGGAATTACAGCTTCGGCGTGAAGGAGCAGATTATTTTTCCGGAAATCGATTACGACAAGATCGACGTGATCCGGGGCTTGGATATCTGTATCACTACCACCGCAAGGACGGACGATGAGGCGCGGGCCTTGCTGACCGCGTTCAAGCTTCCGCTGCGTCACTGATCCCAAGGTAATAGAGATGGCAAAGACATCGATCATCAATCGCGGCCTGCGGCGGGTGAGGCTAGTAAAAAAATACGCGGCCGCGCGCGCGCGCCTAGCGGCGCAAATAAAAGACACCACGCTCAGCGAAGAGAATCGTCAGCAGGCGCGGGTGAAGCTACACCTGCTGCCTAGAGACTCGAGTCCGGTTCGGCTGCGCAATCGATGCCGGGCTACGGGGCGACCGCGCGGTTTTTACCGCAAGTTCGGCTTATCGCGCAACAAACTGCGGCTGGCCGCGATGGACGGTGACGTCCCGGGTTTGGTAAAGGCAAGTTGGTAACCATGCGCGCCGTCACGGCCTGCTATTATCGTCAGGGTTTTTGGAAGGTTCGTTAAAAATATGACCATGCAAGATCCGATTGCGGACATGTTCACCCAGCTCCGCAATGGACAAGCGGCGGGCAAGCGTTGTATTGTCCTGCCGGCTTCCAAGCAAAAAAGCGCGCTTGCTGAGGTGCTCAAGCGCGAGGGTTATATCGAAGACTATTGCGCGCAGGAGCGCGATGGAAAGCCGGCGCTTTCGGTGACGCTCAAGTATTTCGAAGGACGGCCCGTGATCGAGAAAATCAAACGCGCCAGCCGCCCGGGCCTGCGTATCTACCGCTCGCAAAACGCTATCCCCAAAGTCAGCGGCGGTCTAGGGATCGCCATCGTGAGCACCTCGCAGGGTCTCATGTCCGACCGCGAGGCGCGCCAGCGCGGCATCGGTGGCGAAGTGCTGGGCTACATCGTCTGAGGGTAGCCATGTCTAGAGTCGCGAAAAATCCGGTACTGCTCCCGAAGGAGGTCGAGGCCACCGTGACGGACCAGACCGTGATTCTGAAAGGTTCTCAAGGTACGATGTCACGGGAGTTTTCAAGCTTCGTGGAGATCATCAATAAAGACCGGAGGTTGTGCGTGTCACCCAAGGATGGCTCCAAGGCCGGCCGCATGTTCGCGGGCACGACGCGGGCGTTGTTAGCCAATATGCTCGAAGGTGTCGCCACGGGGTTCCAGAAAAAACTGGAGATCACCGGGGTGGGCTATCGCGCCCAAGTACAGGGCAGGGTATTGAACCTCGCGCTCGGCTATTCTCACCGGATTCACTTCGACATTCCCGAAGGCATCACGATCCAGACCCCAAGTACGACGGAAATCGTGGTAAAAGGGGCGGATAAACAGCAGGTGGGACAGATCGCGGCGAATATTCGCAGGTATCGGCCGCCGGAACCTTACAAGGGGAAGGGCATCCGGTATGCTGGCGAAGTGATCAGGCGTAAGGAAGCAAAGAAAGCGTAGCGAGGTAAGGACTTCGATGGACAGAAAAACGACTCGGCTCAGACGCGCTCGCCGTACTCGGGCGAAGATAAAAGAACTGGGGCTGCATCGGCTAAGCGTCCATAAAA
Organism: Pseudomonadota bacterium; assembly: GCA_030859565.1. Lineage (NCBI taxonomy): Bacteria > Pseudomonadati > Pseudomonadota > Pseudomonadota bacterium. The sequence goes on along the minus strand of JALZJW010000088.1, from coordinate 8,360 downwards.
CGCCGCGGCATATCTACGCCCAAGTGATAGCACCGGCCGGGGCTCAGATCGTCGCCAGCGCTTCCAGCTTGGATAAGGCGCTACGCGCGGAAATCGGCTACGGCGGCAACATAAAGGCCGCGGTGATCGTGGGTAAGGCCGTCGGTGATCGCGCCAAAGCGGCAGGCCTCGATCGGGTTGCATTCGACCGATCGGGATTCAAGTACCATGGGCGGATCAAGGCGCTGGCGGATGCGGCGCGCGAATCGGGCCTCCAATTTTAGGTGTGGCGGGCATGGCGTTAGAAAGCTTAAGCGAATCGAGCGAAGGTTTCTTGGAGAAACTCGTGCACGTCAATCGCGTGGCCAAGGTCGTTAAAGGCGGGCGCATCTTCGGTTTTTCGGCCCTAACGGTGGTCGGTGACGGCGCCGGAAGGGTCGGTTTCGGGCGCGGCAAGGCGCGTGAGGTTCCCGTGGCGATCCAAAAAGCGATGGAGAAGGCTAGAAGAACCATGTGCCCAATTTCCTTGCGGGACAGTAGCACGGTTCAATATGCCGTTACCGCACGCCACGGCGCGGCCAAGGTTCTCATTCTTCCGGCGCCCGAGGGTACGGGCATCATCGCGGGTGGCGCCATGCGGGCGGTATTCGAGGTAGCGGGAGTGAAGAATGTCGTCGCCAAGTGCATCGGTACGACCAACAAGGTCAATGTGGTCAGGGCGACCATCAAGGGACTGTCCGGTATCCATGATCCCGCCTGGTATGCGGCCAAGCGTGGCAAGACGGTTGAGGAGATCCATGGCGACGCCTAAGCCGCAAGGGCGCTTGAAAGTGACTCTGGTGCGGAGTGTGTTTGGGCGCCTAAAGGCTCACCAAGCGTGTGTGCGAGGCTTGGGGCTACGGCGCATCGGACACAGTACTGTCGTGAATGACACGCCCGCCATCCGCGGCATGATAACGAAGGTATCCTACCTCTTAGCGGTGGAAGAAACTTGAGATGAGATTTAATACATTGAAGCCGGCGCGGGGTTCCAAGCGCGAGCGCCGAAGGCTTGGCCGGGGGATGGGTTCGGGTTTGGGAAAGACCGCGGGGCGTGGGCATAAGGGGCAGCACGCCCGCGCGGGCGGGTACCATAAGCGCGGATTCGAAGGGGGGCAAATGCCCTTGCAGCGGCGCCTACCGAAATTCGGATTCAGATCTCGAAGCGCGCGCTACGTGTCCGAGGTGCGCTTGGGCGATCTTGTCCGCGTGGATGCGGACATCATCGATTTAGCCGCGCTCAAGGCCGCGAAGCTCGTCGCCAGGCAAGTTAAGCGCGCGAAGGTCATTGCGACCGGAACGCTGGATAAGGCGCTGAAGCTCAAAGGTCTTGCGGTGACGAAGGGCGCCCGCGCGATCATTGAAGCCCAGGGCGGTAAAATCGAGGACTGATGGCGGTCACCCGGCCTCTAGGAAGCGGCGCGCTCGGCGGCTTCGGTCAGCTCAGCGAGCTGCGGCAGCGGGCATTTTTTCTCTTAGGCGCCTTGATCGTCTTTCGGATCACCACGCACATCCCGGTCCCGGGCATCAACCCGATCGCCTTGGCGCAGCTCTTCAATGAGCAGCGCGGCACGATCCTGGACATGTTTAACATGTTCTCGGGAGGCGCGCTGGAACGATTTTCGATCGTCGCCCTCGGGATCATGCCCTATATCTCGGCCTCCATCATCGTGCAGTTGCTGACAGTCGTCCATCCGAAGCTCGCGCAGTTAAAGAAGGAAGGCGAATCCGGCCGGCGTAAACTAACACAATACACGCGCTACGGCACCGTTGGCTTGGCGCTGTTTCAAGCCCTGGGCGTCGCCATCGCCCTCGAGGGTCAGCAGGCCGCGTCGCAGGCCTTGGTGCTCAACCCAGGCATTGGCTTTCGCGTCACCGCGGTCACGACCTTGGTGACCGGGACCCTGTTCCTCATGTGGCTCGGCGAGCAGATCACCGAACGTGGGATCGGGAACGGGATTTCAATGATCATTTTCGCCGGTATCGTCGCCGGATTGCCGAGCGCGGTCGGGGGCTCGCTTGAGCTTGCCCGCATCGGCGAGCTCCACTACATCACGTTAGTTCTGCTGTTCTGTCTGGTTCTCGCGGTGACGGCGGTCGTGGTCTACGTCGAACGCGGCCAGCGCCGCATCACCGTCAACTACGCCAAACGGCAAGTCGGGCGGCGCACCTACGGCGGGCAAACCAGTCATTTACCGCTGAAGCTCAATATGTCGGGCGTCATTCCTCCCATATTCGCGTCGAGTTTGATCCTATTTCCATCGACGCTCGGAAGCTGGTTCGGGAGCACGCAGGGGATGGGGTGGTTGGCGGACGTTGCTAATGCCATCTCGCCGGGTCAGCCGCTGTACGTCATCCTGTACACGGGCGGGATCATATTTTTCTGCTTTTTTTACACCGCGCTGGTGTTCAATCCCAAGGAGACGGCGGAAAACCTAAAGAAGTCGGGGGCCTTGGTCCCGGGCATTCGGCCGGGCGATCAGACCGCGCATTATATCGACGGGGTGATGACGCGCTTGACGCTGGCTGGCGCGGCCTACGTGACGCTCGTCTGTTTGCTTCCGGAGTTTTTAATCCTGAAGTTCAATGTGCCTTTCTATTTCGGAGGGACCTCCTTACTCATCATCGTCGTCGTGGTGATGGACTTCATGGCCCAAGTGCAGTCTCATTTGATGTCCCACCAGTATGAAGGTTTGATGAAGAAGGCGAACCTCAAGGGCTATGGCCGGCGGTAGAGAATAGTATGAAAGTTAGGACGTCTGTAAAAAAGGTTTGCCGAAATTGCAAGATTGTGCGGCGCCGAGGGGTCGTGCGTGTCATCTGCACCGAAAAACGGCATAAGCAAAGGCAGGGTTAAGTGCGCAAAGGTGTCACTATGATCAAGATGATTAGGAGGTGTTCCCGATGGCCCGCGTAGCCGGCGTCAACGTACCTGTACAAAAACATACGAGCGTTGCGCTTACCCATATCTACGGGATCGGGCGTCATCGCGCGCTAGAAATTTGCCGAGCGGCCCGCGTGCCGCCGGCGGCCAAGGTAAAGGAATTGAGTGAGGAACAATTGGATGGGCTGCGCGCCGAAATAGCCAAGTACCCCGTCGAAGGCGATCTCCGGCGCGAGGTATCGATGAACATCAAGCGCTTGATGGACCTCGGCTGCTACCGTGGACTGCGGCATCGCCGGGGTTTGCCGGTACGAGGGCAGCGGACTCGCACCAATGCGCGAACGCGAAAAGGACCCCGCAAGGCGATAAGGAAATAATCATGGCCAACAAGAGTGCACGTCCGCACAAACGAGCGAAGAAGCTCGTTGTTGATGGGGTGGTTCATATCCATGCCTCTTTTAACAACACGATTATTACGATCACCGACAAGCAAGGCAATACGCTCGGCTGGTCCACGTCCGGCGCCAGCGGTTTCCGGGGCTCGCGGAAGAGCACGCCGTTCGCGGCGCAAGTCGCGGCCGAGAAGGTCGGGACCGCGGTGAAAGAATTCGGCGTCGAGACGCTCGAGGTCTACGTCAAGGGACCTGGGCCGGGCCGGGAATCGGCGGTGCGCGCGCTCAATGCGGCCGGATTCAAGATCACCAACATCACTGATGTCACACCCATTCCTCACAACGGATGCCGCCCGCCGAAGCGGCGCCGCGTATAAACGAGAGAGACTATGGCCAGATACCTCGGACCGACGTGTCGCTTAAGCCGGCGTCAAGGAGTCGATCTCGCGCTCAAGAGCCGCGCCCGGCCGCTCGAGACCAAGTGTCACCTAGACAAACCCCCGGGCCAGCATGGGGAGAGTCGCCAGCGCCGCATATCGGACTACGCGCTGCAGCTCAGAGAGAAACAGAAGCTGCGCATTATGTACGGGGTGCTGGAACGTCAGTTTCGCAAAGTCTATCAGGAGGCCGCTCGCCGCAAGGGGTCAACAGGCGAAAACCTTCTCAAGCTACTGGAGTCCCGTCTGGACAATGTCGTCTACCGTATGGGGTTTGGGGTGACGCGGGCTGAGGCGCGGCAGTTGGTGAGCCACAAGGCTATATGGGTTAACGGCAAGGCGACCAACATCCCTTCCTATGAGGTGCGGGCCAATGACGTGATCAGCGTCTCGCCGAAGGGCCGGGCTCAGGTCAGGATCCAGGACGCATTGACCGTCTCCGAACAGTACGGATTCCCGGAGTGGGTCGAGGTCGATCCCAAGAAAATGGAAGGGACATTTAAAACCGTTCCGGATCGCGGCGAGCTGCCGCCGGATATCAACGAATCGCTCGTAGTGGCGCTTTATTCGAAGTAGCCGAGAGGGGCCAGTTCGCATGTTGGCAAATACTGTCAGTCTATTAAAGCCACGCCAGATCGACGTCCAAGCGGTGAGCAGCCGCTGTGCGCGCATGATATTGGAGCCCTTGGACCGGGGCTTCGGGCACACCCTGGGAAACGCCTTGCGGCGCGTCTTGCTGTCATCGCTTCCGGGCTGTGCCGTCACGGAAGTCACGATCGAAAACGTATTGCACGAATACACGACGATACCCGGTGTCCAGGAGGATGTCACGGACATCTTGTTGAACCTCAAAGGCCTCGCGATACGCATGCACGCCCGTGACGAGGCGATGTTGACGCTTAATAAGAAGGGCCGTGGCGATGTGCTGGCGCGCGATATCTCCCTAGACCATGATGTCGAGATCGTCAATCCGGACCATCATCTCGCGACCTTGATGGAGGGCGGGGAGCTCCATCTCACGCTGCGGGTCACGCGCGGGCGGGGTTATGTCCCGGCGAATATCCGGATGAACGCCGAGGAGGAAGAGCATGCGATCGGCCGCTTGAAGCTGGACGCCTCGTTTAGCCCTATTCGCCGGGTCGCTTACGAGGTTCAAAATGCCCGCGTCGAGCAACGCACCGACCTCGATAAATTGGTCATGGAGATTGAAACCAACGGCACCGTGGATCCCGAGACCGCCGTCCGCAGGGCGGCCGGCATTTTACAGGAGCAGTTATCGATCTTCGTTGATCTCAGCGGCGGCGAGCAGCCGGCGCCGCAGGGAACGAGGGATGTGGAGATCGACCCGATTTTGCTGCGCTCCATCGACGATCTGGAATTGACGGTGCGCTCGGCGAACTGCCTGAAAGCGGAGAACATCTACTATATCGGCGATCTCATCCAGCGTACCGAGGTGGAGTTGCTCAAGACACCGAATCTAGGGAAAAAATCACTCACCGAGATCAAGGATGTGTTAGCCACACGGGGCTTGTCGCTCGGCATGCGGCTCGCTAATTGGCCGCCGCCCGGCTTGCAAAAAGTCTCGGCCGGAGTTCAAGCGGAAGGAGGTTAAGGAATGCGACATCTCAACATCGGCCGGCAGCTTAGCCGCAATAGCAGCCATCGTAAGGCGATGCTCAGGAACATGGCGGTGTCGCTGTTTCGGCACGAGGTTATCAAGACCTCCGTTCCCAAGGCCAAGGAACTGCGCCGCACCGCGGAGCCGCTGATTACGCTTGCCAAACAAGACACGATGGCGAAACGCCGGTTGGCGTTTGCCCGGTTGCGGGACAAACAGGTGGTCGCGAAGCTTTTTAGCGATCTCGGGCCGCGTTATCGGGAGAGGCCCGGTGGTTATTTACGTATCCTTAAGTGCGGTTTCCGTAACGGTGACCGCGCTCCGATGGCCTTGGTCGAGCTCGTCGGTCGGCCCTTGCCGCAAGAGGCGACCGGCGCCGACACTGCGAAGGACACGAAAACTTCCTGATCCGCTCCACGCCGCGGCGGGCCGCGGGACGCTGGCGAGCGTCGCAATCTGCAGCCCTGGGAGTGAGTGGAGGGTTGCAGCGAGACTACGCCTCTCCGACAATCGACTGTCATGATCGTGTTGGTGACGGATTACGGGATGGAAGGGCCGTACCTCGGTCAGGTTCTCGCCGTGCTGTATCAATATGCGCCTGGGGTCCAGGTCGTCAACCTCTTCGCCAATGCCCCGAGGTACAATCCCCGGGCCAGCGCCTACCTGCTCGCGGCCTATCGCCACGGATTCCCAAAGAACAGTGTGTTTTTATGCGTCGTGGATCCCGGTGTCGGAAGCCGCCCGGACGCACCGCTCGTCGTTCAAGTCGACGATCAATGGTTTGTCGGTCCCGGCAACGGCATCTTCAATGCGGTGATGAAGCACGGGGGATCCGGGCGTGCCTGGAAGATCACCTGGCGCCCCGAGGTGATCTCGGTGACGTTTCACGGCCGCGATGTCTACGCGCCCGTTGCCGCCACTCTCGCCCGCGGTCAATTTCCCCAATGGGAACCTCTGGAGCTAAGCGATTATGCGACGTGGCCCGATGATCTGCATGAGATCGTCTACCTCGACCACTTCGGGAACGCGATGACCGGTGTGCGCGCCTCGGTCGTATCGCCGCAGGCCGCCATCAGAATCGCAGGACTAAGCGTGCCCAAGGCCAGAACGTTCAGTGACGTTCCTGTCGGGCATCCGATGTGGTACGAAAACTCGAACGGGCTCGCCGAGATCGCCGTCAACCAGGGGCGCGCCGACGCGGCATTGGGCCTATACTTGGGCCAGCCCATCAGCTTCGAGGAATTGGAGTAGAAAGTCGCGGCTAGAACCCCGGACATTAGGGTTGGCCGACGAGCCTTCAACTCATATGTAGATACTGTCTTTGTTGTTAAGGGTATTTAAACGGATTGTGGTTGGTAAGGTCTTTGATGTTTAGCCCGACTTCCGCAACTCGACGTAAAAAAATCGGTAACTGATTGATTTAGCGATCACGCATCCTAAAAGTCGGCACTACAGGCTGATTTCTCGGTGGGACGACGAAGGTGGTATTTGAGGTGAGTTTAGGTGGCGGCTGTGGAGGCAGATTCACCTTCATTTGGGATAGCAAGAGGCTCTGGTCCTTATCAGGCTGCGTGTAGCGTGGCAGGATGAAGCAGCGTCCATCGGTGGTAGGTAAATGCACGTCCACCATTTGCAGCGCGGCAAATTTCTCCAGCACGGCCCTGGGAGTCAGCCCGGGCGCCAACGCCCGGAGTCGTTGCTTGAGGGTCACCTGAAGACAATAGGCCATAAAGGCGACAAAGATGTGGGCCTCAATGCGGGAGTCGATCTGGTGATAGATCGGACGGATGGATAAGTCGCCTTTGAGTTCTTTGAACGCCTGTTCGATCTCGGTCAGTTGGATGTAATACTGCCACAATCGAGCGGGAGGTTCTCGGGTGAGATTGGAGCGCAGCAGGTAACTCCCTTCTCGACGCCGAACCGTGCGAAGTTTGTCTCTGTTCAGAGCAAACGTGAAGCTCTGAGGGGTGACAGCCTCCTGTTGTGCTGGCAGATGGATCTTGACCAACCGGTAAGCCTGCCCCGCCTCTTTCTTGGCCGCGCCGAGTTTGATCAGCAGTTCATCACGAGAGAGTTTTTGTTGTTGGATCTCACCTAGGCGTTTGACGAGTCTTTTCAATCGCCGCCGACGCATCGAGCGCTCCTTGTGCACCCGGCCCGCACTTCTCGATAGTATATAAAGCTCGCCCGCTTGGTCGAGAAGTTTGACCTCCACCGACTCACGGACCTGCTCCCAGGGTAGCTTGAGAAACTCTTTTTCCAGCGTGCTCAAACGTCCCCGGGGCGTGCCCACCAAATAATGAACGGGCGTCTCGGCCGTGCGCATTTGGGCGAGGATCGCTGCGGTCGGGATCCCGCGGTCCATCACCCAGGTGCGATGGGCTCGTCCGTAGTGTTCCTCGATACTCTTTAGAAAGCCGCCCAAGGTGGTCTTGTCCGAAGTATTCCCCGGCATCACTTCATAGGCCAAGGGAAATTCCTTCCGGGGTTACGATTAAGGCAATCACCACCTGCACGCAGTCGGGGCGCTTGTCGCGGCTGTAACCGAACTTCCGTTTGCCTTCCTCGGGCGGATCCGATTCAAAATAGGTGCTGGTCAAATCGTAGAGCAGCACCTCAAAACCCACATCGAATAGCGCCTGCCAGCGTTGCCCGAGATACGAAAACAGGCCCTGCTTATGCGGCAACCACTTGTCCAAGCAGGCGGGTAATTTGTCAGACCAAAACTCATCCAGCCTCAACTGCTCCCACAGTTGACAGGCCAGCCAGCAGGCACCCCATTGCCGGGGACGATACAATCGCACCTCACGGAGCTTGATTCTCGCAACCTCACAGTCCAAGGCAGGCGCCGTCCGGTCTTCTGGGAAGATCGCTAACTGGGTTGGTGTGCCCGCCCCTCCTGGAGCACCTCGATGGTTTTACACCAAGCTGCTTTCTGACTGTCATTGATCTCCCCCAGGTACAACACCTGTCTCTGAACTACTCGATTCCCTTGCGTACGTCGGTTTTCC
>JALZJW010000087.1 GCA_030859565.1 Pseudomonadota bacterium | reverse complement strand
GGCCAGTACCAGCCAGTACCAGGAGTTGGGCGACAGGGCTCCTCGAGACCATGGTCAGGACCTGGCCCGGCGGCGCGACTCCCCTGCTCTTCTTCGGTCTCGACCTCGCCATGAGTCCTTATATCGACCGCCCGATCACCGAGTGGGAGGCTGTGTTCTTGCCGATGGAGGTCGACGGCAAATTGACGAAGCTCGAGATCGGGGAGACGTGACCTGCCCACGCGTTAGGCAACCGCAACGTTCTGAACCCCAGCAACCCTGGTTCAGTTCATCAGGGTTGTCCCTTGCGAGTGTGCACCTGGAAAACCGGGAACAAATCCAACGAACACGTATGCGGGTCACGCTCAATTACTGCGGAATAAACCTTCATTGCGTGTTTCCTCTTGTTGCCTTCAAAGGGATTATCAGACTGCGGATAACGTCATGCAACTCGTAAGGCCCAACGAACAAACTTACAGACATTTATCCGTCATGTTGGACAGCGCACGGCGGATAACTGCTTATTTGTTAGGCGGAACCAGGGACGGGTTTCGCCGAATGACTCTACTGGCCAACGGATCAGCCCGTGGGTAACGGCCCTGCGGCGCGCCGATCCGCAACGCTCTACCGCGTTCATGACACGCGGCTTACAGATCGTTCCCCGGGTTCGGGCGCGCTTCACCCAGGCTGCCCGCCGCTAAATTACGTCGCCGCCCCGTCGATGAGCCGCGACTGCGCCTCGCGGTATTTGGCTGCGGTCTTTTCGATGATCTCGCGAGGCAACCGCGGCGCGGGCGGTTTCTTGTCCCAGGCCAGCGTCTCGAGGTAATCGCGCACGAACTGTTTGTCGAAGCTCGGCGGGCTCTGGCCCAGCGCGTAGGAATCGGCCGGCCAAAAGCGCGAGGAATCGGGCGTCAGCGCCTCATCGATGAGAACCAGATCCCCCTCCGCGTCGAGCCCGAACTCGAATTTGGTATCGGCGATGATGATCCCGCGCCCGCGCGCGTAGTCCGCGGCGTGCGCGTATAGCCCGATGGAAACCTCGCGCACGCGCTCGGCAAGCTCCGCGCCGATGAGATCCGCGGCCTCGTCAAAGCTGATATTCTCATCGTGCCGGCCGAGCTCCGCCTTGGTCGATGGGGTGAAGATCGGCTCCGGCAAGCGCTCGGCCTGCCGCAACCCCGGCGGTAAGGCGATGCCGCACACGGCGCCGGTTTTCTGATAATCCTTCCATCCCGAACCGATGAGGTAGCCTCTCACGATGGCCTCGACCGGCAAGGGCTTCAGCCGCCGGACCACGAGCGCACGGCCTTCGAGCGCGCCGCGTTCGCTCGGGTCGTCCAAGACCGCATCCAGTGGTAGGGATGCGAGGTGATGGACGACGATGTGCCGCGTGCGGTCAAACCAGAAGCGCGATAGGGCCGTCAGCACCGTGCCTTTCCCGGGGATGGGATCGGGCAGGACGACATCGAAGGCCGAGATCCGGTCCGTGGTCACGATCAAGAGATGGGCGTCGCCCACCGCGTAAATATCCCGAACCTTGCCGCGCCCGATGAGCGGCAACGCTTCGAGATTGGTTTCATAAAGTGTCTCCGGTATTTGACTGTTCATGCATGCTCTCCTATTAATCCTAAACCGCGATTCGCTGTCGGTTACTCGTAACGTGTCAACTGGAGAATGCTAGATTGGTTACACGAGTGGCCCTGGCATCCAATCAATTTCGTCATGCCGGCAGGGAATGCCGGCATCCAGGACGCAGGACGCATCCTGCCCCTGGCAACTGGATTCCCCGGAATGACAGTTCGGAGGTTATCGTAGATACTGTTGTGTTACGGCGAACGTGGCTTTTCAAAATAACGTTGACTCAAGGCTTCGCCATACTGATACAGCATAATAAGCTCATCGAGTAGCATGAAAATACCTGCGCCCATCAAAGGACTTCGGCATGTGGCCCTCAATGTCGTCAAGCTTGAAGCTTGCGAATCCTTTTACGCCGCGTCGCTCGGCATGGCCGTCGAATGGCGTCCGGATAAGGATAACGTCTATCTCTCCTCGGGGAACGACAACCTGGCCTTGCATCGCGCCGCCGCGGGCCAGGTCCCCGCCGGACCCCAGCGCCTCGACCATATCGGGTTCCTTCTCGACGCGCCGGAAGCCGTCGATGCCTGGCACAAGCATTTGCAGACCCAGGGCGTGCCCATCAAACACCCGCCGCGCACACACCGCGACGGGACGCGGAGTTTCTATTGCGAGGACCCGGACGGAAACCTGGTGCAGATGATCTACCATCCTCCGATTGCGAGTCGCTGAGCCCATGGCGCACGTCACCAGCGCCCCGTCAGGGCGAGCCGCGGTAAATCACCCTCGATGCCCATCGCTCGGCGGATGATCCGCCGTTTCACCGGCCCCGCGATATTGGCGAGCGTGAGCCCCGCGTTGCGCATGATCCGCAGCGGTAATGCGCCCGAGCCGAACAGTTCGTTGAAACCGTCTAGCAGCCACATCATGGCGAGATTCTCGCCCTTGCGCCAGCGCTCGTAACGCCTGAGCACGCGCAGCGCTCCGATATCCTGGCGCGCGGCCTTGGCATCGAGTATGACTTCGGCCAGTGTCGCGGCGTCCATCAAGCCGAGATTGGCCCCCAGACCTGCGAGCGGATGAATACGGTGCGCCGCATCGCCGATCAAGGCCAAACGTGGTTCGACGTAGCGCTCGGCATGGGCGCGGCTGAGCGGAAAGGCGCGCCGCGGCCCGCTGTCCGCCACGGTTCCGAGCGCTTCGCCGATTCCGCCTTCGAGCGCGTGGCGGAACTCGGCATCACTCATGCCGATTAGCCTTTGCGCTTCGGCGTGCGGTAACGACCAGACGATGGCGCAGCGATTTGGGTCGGCCAAGGGCAGGAACGCCAGCGGGCCACCCCCTAGAAAGCGTTGCCGCGCCGTGTCGCCATGCGGCCGTTCGGTCACGGCCGTACAGGCGAGCGCCGTCTGGCGGTAATCATGCACGCATAGAGCGATCCCCGCCAAGGTCCTCACGGTCGACTCCCCGCCATCGGCCCCGACCAATAGATTCGGGCGCAACTGCGATCCGTCCGCCAGCACGATTCGCAGTTTATCCTGGCCTCTCACAAACGTCTGTAAGCCGCTGCCGCGGTATGTGCTCACTAGGGGTAGATGCCGCAACACCCTATCCAGAGCGGCCTCGATCACCTGGCTGCGAACAATGTGCCCGAGCAGCGGCTCGCCCACCTCGGCGCTATCGAAACGAATGCGGCCCTCCCCACCCGCGTCCCAGACCTGCATCTCACGAAACACGCCGGGCCGTTCGGCAATGATATGCTGCCAGGCGCCGACGGCGCGCAGCACCTGCTCGGAGGCCCGGGTCAAAGCCAGCACGCGGGCATCGTTATTGTCATCACCGGTTCCCGCCGAGGATGTCTCGCTGCTCTCGACGAGCGCGACCCTTAATCCGGCCGCCCCCAGGATCGCCGCCAGGGTTCCGCCGATCACACCCCCGCCGATGACGGCGACCTCGAAATCCGCATCGCGATCCCCTAGCCTAGCGCTCACAGCGGTATGCCCCGTCCGAGCCGCGGCAAAGGCCCGCCGAAACCCATGGCCCGCCGCAGCAGTGCGCGTTTGAGGGCCGGGATCATGTCGATCGGTAAGAGCGCGACGGGTCCGGACGGGCTAAAGCGCTCGTAGGCGGTATTGTCATGCGGCGCGGCAAAGGACACGTTCGCGACCACGGCGCTCTGGCGGTAATCAAACTCGCGGCTGCGCACCCAAGGAGCGTGCGTGTGTTCGAGTCACCCCGTCGGCGGCGACTAAGAGCCGTGCGCTTAAGCCGCGCTCGATCCCGGCTGCGACCACCCTCGCTAGCATATGCTGAGGCTCCAGGGCCGGACCACGCTCATCGACGCAAAAGAAACAATTCAACGCCACATTTCAAACGATTTGATTGGCGACAGTATACCGATAGATTTCACCTCTGGAGCGGGGCCACTCGCGCCCTCCAGTTGCAGGTCTGTCCCCTAATCCCTCTGCCGTACGGAGGCGATCAGCCTCATCGTAACTCGGCATCACTGCAAGCTCAATGGGGCGTGCAGCTCATCGAATTCGGTATGAACGCCCTGATCGTCGCGCACTAGCAACCCGGCCGTGACCAAGGCGTCCACATTCTCATGGACCCGCTTGTAGTCTCGGCCCAGGTGCCGCGCCAAGGCGGCGACGGATGGATGGGGGGACCGGCGCACAGTGTAGGAAAAACCGGGGGCAAGGAGCGGCCCGCGGAGGGCCGGACCTCCCGGTCCTACGTGCTAGGCCCTCCGCTTCAGTTAATTCAGTTACAGCTCCTCGATGAATTCCCGCCATGGTAGCGCCCGCACGCCCGGCGCCACGGCAGGCATACGGGTACCGGACCTCGGCGCCTGGTGGACGAGCACCATATCCACCGTGGTCCCCGTGCCGCGCTTCTCTTTCAGCGCCCCGACCAGCCGCTGCATCGGCGCGGCCATCGCCGGCGTGACCGTGCGGCCGGCCTTGCACTCTACCAGCCGAAGAGAGCCTCCGCGTCCCGGCACCAGGAAGTCCACCTCCAGTCCTTGCGCATCCCGGAAGTAGTAGATCTCCCGGCGTGCCCCGGCGTTGGCTTGGTGCTTGATGATCTCCGAGGCGACGAAGCCCTCGAACAGCGTGCCCAGGAACGGCGACTTGGCCAGCTCGGCGGCGGTGTCGATGCCCAGCAAATGGCAGGCAAGGCCGGAATCGGCGACGTACACCTTCGGCGACTTGATCAGCCGCTTGCCGAGGTTCTCGTAGAATGGGGGCAGGATTAGGACCTGCGCGGTCGTCTCCAGCACGCCGAGCCATTGCGTGATCGTGGGTACGCTGACGGCAATCGCCGCGGCCAGATCGCTCTTGTTCAGCACCTGCCCGTGGCGGCTCCCTAGCCAAGCCAGAAAACGCCGGAAGGTCGCGAGATCCTTCACCGCGGTGACGGCCCGGACATCGCGCTCCAGGTAGGTCTGCAGGTAAGAGCTAAACCACAACCGCGCATCGCTCGGTCGCGCTACGGGCTCGGGATAGCCCCCGTGCAGCAACGTGACCCTCGGCGTCTCGCGTGTGGACAGCGGGAGCAACTGGAATACCGCCGCGCGGCCCGCCATGGACTCCGACACCCCCTGCATGAGCGGCGCCTCCTGCGAGCAAGTGAGCAGCCACTGGCCGGCGCGGCGCGGCTCCCGGTCGATGCGGGCGCGGACGAATGCGAACACCTCCGGCACGTTCTGCATCTCATCGAGGATCGCGGGCGTCTTCACGGCATCGAGAAACCCCTGCGGATCGGCCCGCAGCCGCGCCACGATATCGGGGTCTTCTAGCAGGAAGTAGCTGGCCTTCGGGAACAGGCGTCGCAAGAGCGATGTCTTTCCGGTCCGGCGTGGACCGGTCAGGATGATTGCCGGGAAGCCCCTGACCGCCCGCGGCACCTGCCCTTCCAACTCCCGCCGGACATATCGCATATATGATAATTCTAAAGTTGCACTTTAGAATTATCAATACCTATTCAACCAGCAAGCGTAAATATGGACTCCACCCGGTTTGCAAGGTGAGGAGCGATGATGGCTTGTAAGGAAGACTGCACGTACGCAGCTATAAGTGAAGCCGGAATCGTTCCCGAACCGGCCCGCGCAGCCCTTGGGGCGGTAGGTGCAGCAGCCGGGTCTGTGCCGTCCATCACCAGCTCCATGCAGGGGTCGGACGGCGGGTCGCACGTCTCCGACGTGTAGACGCAGAAGTCGGGGCCAAATTCGTCGCATTGAGTTCCAACCTGGCATGTGCTGGGGTTCCGGCCTACGCAATCGATAGGCCTAACCGCGTTACAGTTTACGGGGCTACTACTTTGGGCGCTGCAGTGAATGAGGGCGCACCCACCGAAAAAAAGCGAAAGGGGTCGGTGACAACTGGCAAGTATTCTCACTGCCGTTGTGCTGTGGTAGATTTCTTGCCCACAATGGAATGTGCAGCCTCAAGACAAGGCGCCCCCGCCGCGAGCGATAAGCGCTTCGGGGCGCCGCGCGGCGGCCGCAGCTGTTCGCGCTCCGCCGCGGCGGCGAGCGCCATCGCCCAGGCGGTCAGGGCGCCAAAATCACACCCCACATGAAGTCGAACTGCAGCGATCCCTCGAGCACAGCGGGAATCGGCTCGCCGGTCGGGTTGTACGGCAGCATCGCCGTGGCCGCGGGGGTCGGCTGGCCGTTCTTCCCGAACGACGCGTACACATGGCAGGCGATGCAGGAGGAAGCCGCGACGGTACCGTTGCCCACGATGCGTTCGATCACAGAGTTGCCCAGCACGTAAGGCGTGCGGTCCGCAGCGGCGTAGTCGACCTGCGTCGACTTCATGCAGTAGTTCGCCCACACCGGCGACAGCTTGGCCTCGCTCATCAGGGTCTTCAGCGCCGGCGTCTTCTTGCACGCGCCGTACTGCGTGTTGATGGCCTGTTTGTTCGGCGCGACGGCCGCGACTTGCGCACCGAAGGTGTCGAAACAGCCGATCTGGTCGCAACGGCCCGGGCTCATCTGGTGCTCGAACGTGCCCCAGACCCAGTTCGCGTTCTGCCGACTGCTGACGTGCAGCGACACCACCGCGTACTCCACCCCGTCGGACGTGTTGGTGTAGTAGAGCTTGCGGATGTTGTCGACGCTGCCGAGCGCGGGAATCCACTGCAGCAGCGTCTGCACCGGAACCCAGTCGCCCTTGACTGCGATCGCCGACGTCGGCATCGCAACCTTGAACGATTTCGCGTAGGCGGCTGCCAGCCCAGCCTGCGTGTTGAGCTTGTTCTCGACGATGTAGTCGAACTGCGGGCGATTGCGCTTGACCTCCTCGGCGATGCAGGGCGCAGGCGTACCCGTGGTCGGGAATCCGCCCACGGCGGCATTCCCCGGCGGCTTGCAGGGGACATCCACCGGGTCGCCGTGCGTCGCGGTCATCGCGCGGAGCACGCTCGCCTGCAGCTTTTTCGGCGCGCCCGGGTCGGGCCAGCGCGGCGTCTTCGAGAACGTGTCGGCGTCCGAGGCCCAGGTTTCGAACACGACCGGCGAGGCCTTCGATTCGTCCACCGGTGCTGTGAACTGCGTGAACAGCCGCCAGATGAACTCGTCGGAGTTCTGCGTCGTCCCGTCCACGGCACCCGCACGCGCCGGCACCGCCACGACGACTATGTCTGCGGCCTGTGGCAGCGCGACCGACGCGGCCAGCAACACACCCGCGATGACAGCAAGCGCAAATCGGGTCATGACACACCTCCCCGTGTTGTGTTGTCCGAGCGACCACGCATCGACGACGCGAGAACCGACGGATCGGAACCCCGCCGGCACGGCGCCGCTGCATCGAGCACTTCCCTACCCCTGATCCGATGAAGGGTAGGACATTCAACGCGGTTTCGCAAGCGTAGTGCCTTCTCGTTGGGGGCGGGGGAGTGATTGGGCGGGTCGAAGTCCTCCTCCCGGTGGGGCGGCCCGCGGGCAGAGGCGATCGGGGGTGGCGTTGTGGTCTCGCCGAGGGTGTTCGAGGATGCGCTTAAGGGAACCGACCTCCGTAACGAAGGCGATGATCCTCATCGGCTCGCCACAGCGGGGGCAGAGGATTGGGAAGATTTCATAGATCCGTGCGAGCAGCATCGCCCAGAGGTAGCTGGCACGGGGACGTGGTTTGGCGTCGGGCTCCTCTCGCGCTTCGGTAGCCGTTTGGAGGGGCGCGCCCGCACGCCCCAAGGACGGTCGCGCCACGGGGAGGCCGGCCCGTGCGGTCACGGCCGCCCGGAGTGGAGCATTGGGCGCCAAGACGCCATGATACCGATGACGGTGGCGCCGCGGGGGCGGGATGAGCAGGGCCACCCTCTCCAGCCACTCCAGCGGGGTGAGGCTGAGGGTGGTCTGCCCATCCGGCCTGGGTTTAGGGAGATGATAGAGAAGGCGCTGGCCCCGGCGTCACAGTGCCGGTCATGTCGTGCTGCAACTCAAAAGCCCGTACAACGACGGTACCACCCATATCGTGATGTCGCCGCTGGAGTTCATGCAACGCCTGGCCGTGCTCGTGCCCCGTCCAAGGCCCCATCTCATTCGCTTCCATGGCGTGCTCGCGCCCAACGCCAAGCTGCGTGCCGAGATCATTCCATCCTCGGGGCGCCAAGCAGGCAATCTCCCTGTGCCTGGCTCTCCGGGCGGGCCGGTCAACGCGACTGACACCTCAGATGATCACGGTGACACACCACATCCATCGGCGCCGACCCGCATCAGCTGGGCCTCCGGTTGCTCAAACGAGTGTTCGAGATCGACATCGAGCAGTGCCCCCAGTGTGCCGGCGCTTTTAACGCTGGCGCTGATATCGTGAAGATGCAGGCCGACGACGGCCTGGAGATGTATCACAAACCGTTCGCGGGGTACGCGAAAAACCTGGGGATGAAAACAGCGTTGACTGTGCGGTCCGCTGGACCATATCCGGACTGGCCTGATTACCTCAAGGTCGGGAGCGGTGAATGTCTGAATACAGCGATCATTGAAGCGGTAAAGGCCGACGGAAGACCGTGGATCATATCAACAGGCGGAACCACTGTAGAGCAATACATCCGTATCCGCGATCATGGGCCGACTATTATCTGTGAATGCACAAGTGCGTATCCGAGTGAGCTAGCGAGATACGGCTAGGCTTTTTCAGTCGCGCGAATATCGGTGGATACTCGGATCACATGCAGTCACATTATATGGCGCTTGCTGCCATCGCTATCGGCGCCGTGTACATCGAGAAGCACCTGAGTTTGTCTCCATTTGCCGACGGAGCCAATCACTCAAGCTCGATAGGTCCGTATGAGTTTCGCGATATGGTAAGTGAAGGCCGATCTATTCACGAAGCGCTATCGCACACAGCTAAGGCAGTGCTGCCAAGGGAGGTAACCACTGGTAAGCTCTCTGAGTATCGGGTGAGATATCAAACCTGGAACAATATTTGACTGTTCCTTTGGCGTAACTATACATGGAGAAGGTTTATGAAATGGCAATGGATTATTATAGCTGCGTCGATAGCAGCGTTACCTCACGCAGCAATCGCAGATTGGTCGCGAGTGGACAAGACCGCCAATAGCAGTATGTACTTGTGGTATCCGGTCAAGACGAAATTTCCGTATGTTTATCCGATTATAGCGACTAGGTTTAAGCCGGCGATTGCGGTTCCGGGCTGGGAGTACGACGCAAAGTCCAATCGTATGAAAGCCATCACGGATTGTAGAACCGGGCGGACCAAGGTTACCGTCGCGTATTACTATACTGGGTCGGCCCATACCGGCAGCAAGATAAAGGTAAAGTCGTTCACGCTCAGGAACGGTCTCAAAGTGCGTGTAGGACGGTGGTATGCGTACGATAAATTCCCCAGCACTACACGAAAATTGATTAATTTGGTGTGTTTTTGATGAACGTCCAGTGCGTCATACCAGCCAAGCGCGACTCTCGTCGTTGCGTGAATAAGAACCACCGAGAGTTCGCGCATGGGTTGTCTCTCACGGACTAGCGGTCCAGTTCGCGCTGGATTGCGGCGGTCGGGTGATGGTCGTTGCGGACGGACATACGCACCCTGATGATGTGGTAGTCACGCCATACCCTACGTGGAATGGTGGCGGGAATGTAGAGATCGATAACTCTGTAGATATCTGGCGGTACGCCGTATCGCCAGGGGGCCTTACTGCGCTGATTGAGCCTCGTGTTGGAGACGGGGCGCGATCCCTCTATTTAGAGGGGCCGTGGCTGTGTCAACGAGCAGGGCCTTAGCCTCCATGCCGAGGTCTGCTGCGCCGCCCATCAGCGCAAGAAACTCGAACACTTGTGCCGATACATTACCCGTCCAGCCATTGCCAACAAACGCCTCAAACGCAATAGTGCCGGTCATGTCGTGCTGCAACTCAAAAGCCCGTACAACGACGGTACCACCCATATCGTGATGTCGCCGCTGGAGTTCATGCAACGCCTGGCCGTGCTCGTGCCCCGTCCAAGGCCCCATCTCATTCGCTTCCATGGCGTGCTCGCGCCCAACGCCAAGCTGCGTGCCGAGATCATTCCATCCTCGGGGCGCCAAGCAGGCAATCTCCCTGTGCCTGGCTCTCCGGGCGGGCCGGTCAACGCGACTGACACCTTAGATGATCACGGTGACACACCACATCCAATCGGCGCCGACCCGCATCAGCTGGGCCCGGTTACTCAAGCGGGTGTTCGATATCGATATTGAGCACTGCCCCCACTGCGGCGGCCCTTTGAAGATCATCGCCGCCATCGAAGACCCCGCGGTGATCGGCAAGATCCTTTCCCATCTCAGCTTGCCCATCCGTGCACCACCCCGATCGCCGGCGCGGCTATTCGATCGACTCCAAATAGCCTGATCCCAAACCGACACCCGATTCGCTCCGGTTCAGCTCCCCGAGCCGACAACGCCCCTTGGTTCTCACGCGCCCGAGACGCCAAAACGCTCCGAAACATGGCGCCTCGGGCCGATGAAGAGCCCGAAAAGTCCCCCATTCCGGGCCGAGGGCTCGATTGTTTGACGACTCACTAGCTCAGCAGTACTGTCCCACTTGACGAAAAAGGGCGAATGTACTTTGTCAAATGCAAAGAAGTCACGAAGAAAGAATCTATACCCAGGGGGCTCGCCGATGATTCAGGGTCACACGCGCAGGCGGTCTGCGATCGATCGAATCGGCCCCGTGTGGGCGGCCTTTCTGCTTGCTTGGATCGTCGGGTTCCTCCCCGCGCCGGCCCACGGGGTCGGCGGACAGTTCGGCGTCGAGTTCGCGATCGACGCCCCGTGGCGCTTGGAGCCTTCCGGAGGCTCCTATGGGCCGATCCCGATCTCCATCACTTTCCACGACGCGGTCTTCGAGGGCGCGCGCTCGAACATGGGTGAAATGGTCGTGTCCGAGATCCTGGTCGGGAGGTTCAAGGAAGTCCACCGTCGAGGAGCGGCTGCAGAGTCAGTCGCACGTGACGACCATCCCTGTCGAACAGATGAGAGAAATCGAGCGCAAGCTCCTGGTCTCGACGAAGGACAGGGAGCCCCCGCACGACGTTTGTCGGCCCTATCTCGGTGAGGACTGTACCCCCATCCTCGACATCACTGATTCGCACGAGTGGCATGCAACGCTCTGGTACACGCCGAAGGCCGCCGTCACTCCCGGGCGCAACATCCACTTGGTGGTCGCGGTCAAGACGGAGACTTCGGGCGGACGGCTCGAATGGGTGAATTCGCTCGTCGTCCACGCCGGGGACGCGCCGCTGCCGCGGTTCGGTAAGAGCTGGCTGTACGGCGATCTGCACTATCACTCGCAGATGACCGACAACGAGGGCGAGTCGGGGTATTCCTACCGCAACGTGATCCGCGCACTCGGCGCGATGGGCATGGACTTCGTCTTCGCCACCGACCACGCCTCGAACAGCGAGCAGGTCGACGGCGGCCTGGTGATCTATCGCTGCGGTCGCGAAGAGGGGCCTCGCTGTCCTTTCACGCAACGCAACAAGAAGTGTGACGACGCCGGGAACAAGTGCCTGGCCTTCTCGATGAAGGAAGCGAGGGACCTGAATCGAATCCGCTTCGGCGCCGCGAAAGACATCCTCTACGGCCCGAGCGGCGTGAACGCGTCGATCGCCGGCGAGGCGAACACCAACGGTCTCGCGCGCTATCGCGCGGAAGGGATCCTGCCGCAGATCTACATGGGCGAAGAGGTGGACTCGTGGCCTGAGCTCTCCGTGGCCGAGAAGGAGGCCGGAGCCGTGAAGTATGGCAACGGGCTCGGCTACTTCTTCGTCGATGCCGAGTTTCAATCCTATACCAACGACGGCCAGCCGACCTACCTGGCATTCGACCCGCAAGGCATTCCCGTCGCGGAGGAGGTCAAAAATTGGGTGGGAGAAAATCTGCCGGGGTTGCTCGGCTCCGAAGCCGTCCAGGATGCGGTGGCATTTTTCGCGCCCGATGGCATGAAGATGGAGCCGTCGCGCCAGCATCTCGTCTACTTCCCGAAGAGCAACGACACGTCGTCGGACGGCTTCATCGGCAGTGACAGCAGAGTGTTCGGTGGCGCGAGCAAGCCGATCGGCGACGTCGTCGCCGAGGTCGAGGGAGGCGGCTACGCTTTCCTCGCGCATCCCCTGACCTCCTCCGGCCCGAGCGGCGCGGGACCGGATATCGTGCCCTATTCCGAGGTCTCGCTCGGCCGCGCGTGGAAGTCCGAGGCGATCCTCGGCTTGCAGATCTGGAACGAGGACGACGAGGAGTTCGCGCGGCCCCAGGGCGGCGGCTGCGACGCGCTCGACGACTCGAATGGCCGATACCTGTACCGATTGCCGTTCCGGCAGACCAAGTTCCCGTGGACGTGGCTCGGCGGTGGCGGCAAGGGCACCGTCGTCGTGCCGAGGCAGCTCGCGCATGGCGCCTTCACTTGGGATCGCTTCCTGCGGAAGGGTCTGAAGCCGGAGGAAACCGCGCCGCTCACGTGGCTGCACAAGGGCTTGCCGCGAAAGTGGTTCATGGGCGGCGGCTCGGATTCTCACGGCGACCTCAACTACCGGCGCCAAGGCGTGCCTTCGCTCGACCGCTGGTGCGATTCCCCGGTCACCGACACCGCGATCGGCAGGCCTCGGAACCTCGTTCTCGTGTCGACGCCGCCGACCGGCGGAAGGTACTCCAACCGCCAGGTGATCGACGCTCTTCGCGGCGGTCAGTTCAGCGTCACGAACGGCCCGGCGCTGCGCATCGGGATCGACAAGAACGGCAACGGCAAGATGGACGACGTCGATCTGCAGATGGGCGCGACCTTCGAAATGTTCCCCGGCGAGCACGTGCCTCTGCTGGTCGAATGGAAATCGACGCCGGAATTCGGTCCCATCGAGGAGATCGACGTCTACGTCGGGAACGCGCTCGTCACGTTCGCCGTGGACAAGCACGGTCCGACCCACCTGACGCTCGCGCATGACCCGGCAGCGTATCAGCCCGACCCGTCGGGCGTTCTCCGGATCAAGCCCTCCGGTGGGCTGGCAATGGCGGGCGTCGCCAACCTCTATCTGAGCCCGAGCCAGTTCGGCCTCGTGGCGGAGGGCAACCCGCTCTTCTACGTGCGCGCGTACGCGCGCACGATCCTCGCTCCGTTCGGCGGCGTGAACAGCGCCACCGGATACGTAGAGCCTTGCCCGGCGGGTGCGCGTTGCAAGGTGGGCCACGCCTTCGCGAATCCGATCTGGGGCCGTTATCACGCGACTTGCCCGCAGACGGGCCCGGCCCAGACGCAGGATTCGGGCACGGTCGGCGTCGGCGGAATCGGCAGCAAGGCGGGCGGGGGCGCACACGTCAAGCCGACCGTGCTCGATCAAGCTTCGCTCCGGACGTCGTCGCGGGATCAGGATGGCAACGCAGTCCCGGACACATGCGAGCGCGACATTCCCGACCCCTGTCCCGCCGCCGGTACGCCGATCGGGTCGCACGCGGACATCGATCTCGTGTTCACGCAGGAGGGAGCCTCGACAACCCCGCCGGCGAAATCACCTCCCCCGCGCTCCTGCCAGATCCTCGCAGGGGCTGCGCAGCCAGTCGGCAGCAAAGCGGCGGGCGGCGCGGCGGTCGACGCTTCGTCTTCTCCGAAGAAGACCATTCCTGCGGAAACCCTGCCGGAGCTACAGCCGGCACCGCGGCGACAACAACTGGAGCCGGAAGACCTTCCGGTCAAAGGAAAGGGCCGGCGAGCGAGGTAGCTCGCCCCTCCGTGGTGCGCTTCGTCTGCGGCGCGGTCTTCGGGACCGCCGTCGGCTTCGGCGCCTGGGTTCATTCGTTCCCGGAAGCGGCGCTCGCGACCGGGCCGTCATCGTCGCGAGCGCCGCGGTGGCGTTCGGCTTGCTCGCGGCCTATCTCGGAGACCGATTCTGGACGCGGAGTAAAAGGGGACGCACACCTTTTCTAAGGATGCTATTCTCGGCTCATGCTAAGAATTGCCCGTTCGGTGTTTACCGGTGCCCCGCGCCACATTGCTCAGCGCGGCACCGGCGCGAGGATGTTTTCTTTGACGAAGCGGACCGCGTAGCGTATCTGGGCTGGCTGGATGAATACTGCGCGGAATCCAAAGTCAAGGTATTGGCCTATTGCCTGATGACCAACCATGTCCATGTAGTGGCGGTTCCCGGAAGCGACCAGGCCTTGGAGCGTGTGTTCCGTCCTTTGCACACCCGATACGCGCAGCGCGTCAATCGTGCAAAGGGACGGCTTTTCTCCTCGGCCCTGGACGACACCTACCGGTGGGCGGTAATCCGATACGTGGAACGCAACCCTGCTCGCGCACGGAGGGTACGGCGGGCCGAGAATTACCCATCGTCGCGTGCGGCGGCCCATTGTGGTCTTAAAGTGGACAGGATTCTGACTGCTGATCCGGCGTGGATTGCGTAGCTTCAAGGGGTAGGCGACTGGTCCGCCTGGCTGGCGGAAGCAGATCAACCGCAGCAGCTGGACGTGTTGCGCCGCCAGGTCGAGAGAGGACTGCCGTGCTGGGATTGAGTTGGATGACTACGAGTCGCTTCGGGCTGTCAATGCCTGTGGAAACGTCCAAACGGTAGCGATAGCCGGGCGACTCGTCGCAAGATAGGATTTGGTAGTCTTTCGGCATAGCGCGAGCAACGCCTAACTAGAATTCGACACCAGTAGGTGTCTAACCCAATCAACGGATTGGTGCATAATCACGGCGGTCATCATATAACCACTTGATTGGGAACTTCACAACGCCAAGGAATGCACCCGAGGGCGTTTTTAGCACACCGCCGCCAACAAACCACGTCTGCTCGATCACGTGCGGGAGCGCCTGCGCTACCTCCATTTACAGTCTGCGCACCGAGCGGGCCTACGCGGACTGGATCAAGCGTTACAACGTCTATCGTGGACGGGGGCCTGGTCATTAAATATCAGTTTCTTATATTTCAAAACTTGACCCCTTTATTTTAGGTTCGAATTCCCGGTCAGCATGTCCCAGACCGAGCGTTTGAGCGGGCTCGCGAGGGCCGCTCGGCTGACAGCGGCCCAGAACGCCTCCAAGGCCCGCCGCCCACCCTCGCGCCCGCCCTCCTTACATACCGTCCGCGAGGACCGCGGCGTTCATCGCGCCGGCGCTCGTCCCGCTGATGGCCTCGATCTCGACGCGCTCATCTTCGAGAATCGTATCAAGCACGCCCCAGGTAAAGGCGCCGTGTGCCCCTCCGCCCTGGAGCGCGAGATTGATGAGTTTTGGCTTACCTGGGGTGTTTGTACTCACCGCGCCCCCTGTCCCAGGATCGCTAATGCGCGGTCCAGCCGCCGTCGACCGGAAGCGCCGCACCTGTGATCTGGGCCGCCGCATCGCTCGCTAGGAAGACTGACAATGCACCCAGGTCCTCCGGCTTGACGAATTGCTTGGTGGCTTGGGCCGCCAGCAGCACGTCTCGAATCACCGCCTCACGGCTAATGCCGCGCGCCTTAGCGGTGTCGTCGATCTGGCCCTCGACCAGCGGCGTGAACACATACCCCGGACAGATCGCGTTACAGGTGATCCCGTGCTCCGCGACTTCGAGCGCCACGGTCTTGGTGAGGCCGAGCAGCCCATGCTTCGCGGTGACATAAGCGGATTTGAAGGGCGAGGCCACGAGCGCGTGCGCCGAGCCGATGTTGATGATACGTCCCCAGCGCCGGGCCTTCATGGCCGGTAACAAAGCGCGAATCGCATGGAACGCCGAGGACAAGTTTATCGCCATGATGGCGTCCCATTTCTCCGGGGGAAAGTCTTCGATCGGCGCGACGTGCTGGATACCCGCGTTGTTCACTAAAATATCGACCGCGCCGAAGGCGGCGAGCGCCTGTTGCGCCATGCTGGCTATCTCACTCGGCTTGGACATATCGGCACCGTGATACAGTGCGCGGACGCCGCGCCCGGACTCGAGTCCCAGCCTCAGCTTCTCGATCTCATCCGCGTTTCCAAACCCGTTCAAGACGATATTGCAGCCCGCCTCGGCCAAGGCCTTGGCGATCGCAAGACCTATCCCACTCGTTGAGCCAGTCACGATCGCCGTTTTACCGTTCAACATAACAGTTCTCCCAGTCATGCCATTGTTCGGGTTGAGCTTGTCGTCGTTGCAGAGGGAAGTGCATCAACTGCACCCCGGACGATAGACTAGCAAGCAGCCTGCGCCGTGTGCAACAGGCTTTGGAGTGAGCTATCCTGTAAGGTCCATCGATAACGGCGTGTGCGCCGCCCAGGGGGAGAACAGCAT
>JALZJW010000086.1 GCA_030859565.1 Pseudomonadota bacterium | reverse complement strand
TGATGGCGTCGCCGAGCGCGAGGAAATCCCACCGGCCGATCTTGCCGACTTTGAAGTTCTGGCGCCCAGTTGTTTCGAGGAGCTTAAGAACATCGGCCCCGAGGCGTACGCCGCGAAGTATTGGCCGCGAGATTTCCAGGGCCAAAACTGAAGCGGCCCGACTTGATCCAGCAACAACGCTCCAAGGCTAAGCGCGAGCGCTCGTAGCACTACCGGGGAAAAGATCGTCACGCTTAACGAGCGAGTTCAGCAACGCGTCGTATTCGTTGAACCTTGTGAGCCGTTGTGCTTGTCGGGATGACATAGCTGCCGAATCATTTTCATCGTCGGGGCATCGATCATGAACCCTTCCTCACCCTGATGATTATGATGCTGCGTCATTGATGCTTTAAACCATGCCTCCATCCGATCCACTTCCCGTTGGCGCTTGCTTGCGACCTCCCTGCGCATGGCTTCGTACTCACAAAAAGTCTTCGAGGCATTGTACACCTTTGCCAAAGTACGAATCCGCCGTTCCAGGTACCTGCAGCGGCGAATTACTTTCTTCAGGTCAACCCCGCGATACTTATAACCGGCCTTATCCCGATACCGCTGGGCTCGTTGGGCTCCTGTCATTGGCTTGTCGGCGATAGATTTTCTTCCCATCAGACTGATCTCCAAATAGCGTTATGCGTGAATCGTAACACAAATAACCCTAGATTGGTATTCATACCCCTCCTGGCCGCTTCGAGATGTGGGACCCATGGGTGCCAAATTCTCCGCCGACTCGATGAGTCCTAGACAATCCAATGCGGACCAACTATGCTTAATCTAGGCGTTTAGCAGCGCCACACAGAGCGGTCACCGCACCCGTCAGACTCGCGGTTTTTTTGTGCCTCAAGTTATTGCCGGGCGTGCGACCGGAATGCAAGACCCGAAAGGGAAATACGGTTGCGCCGTCTCTGTGCGGCTGCTAAACGCCCGGCGCCATTATCTGATGGCCGTCAACAATTCTGAAAAGAGCGTGGAGGCACAACATGACGACAAAAACGAACTTGAAATGGACGGACCTGGAATGGTACGAATGGGCCGAGGGCCGCGAGATGGCCGGCCGCAGCCTGGCCGCCGGGGAGCATGAGCGGCTTATTTTGACACGGAAGGGTTCCTGGGGGATCGAACGAAAATCGGACCAGAAAGGGGCGCGCTCCACCTGGAAGGATGTCGAGTGGCAAGAAGCAATCTCGTGGCTCACCCTAAACGGCCACCTAAACGGCCGCGTGGTCCCGAAGGAGTGGATAAGTGGCCGTGGACCTGACTCGTGCCTGAAGGCGGTTGGGTTGTGGGCGCACGGTACTCTTAAATACATCCGCGTACTAGCCAAGCCAGGAAGTTGTACGCATGCGGAAAAGAGGGCGACTGGGTAACAAGCGCCGGCAGCCGCGAATCTTGAGTCTTGGATTAAACTACCACCCCGCCCCTTCGGGGGCGGGTTACCCAAGTCAGAGAAAAGTCTGAAAATGAATCAACATCAAATACCGGAAATCGGATTTCTTAGGTTGCGGCAGATAATCGGGAATCCAAAAGCCGATCCGCCGATACATCCTATTTTTCCGATTAGCAAGTCTGCGTGGTGGAAGGGAGTCCAAGATGGCATCTACCCGAAGCCGATAAAGCTCGGTCCGCGCACAACTGTTTGGCGGATAGAGGACATTCGTGAGTTCGTCGAGAAGGCTTGAAATCAGGGAGCGGCAAAGTGGTGGAAGTCGCGCCGGGCGGTTGGAACTCCTTAGGACAGAGAAGGGCTTATTCCCCTTTCGAGTCTTGTATTCGCCCCACACCCGGCGGGAACGGTATCGGCGATCGGCGCTTATTCTTTTGGGTTCACGCGGAGCAACCCTAGCCAACGGTTCTCGGCGCGGGGTTTGGAGGTTGATTAACCAAGAGAGCCCCGCGTCGGCCGCTTAACTCGCGTGACAAGTCACCGTCGGTAGGCTATGCTGTGACAAGTTACGGATGCACGGGGGCATGACCATGGCGCTATCGGCGGCCGAGAGGCAGGCAAACAGACGGGCGAAGCTCAGGGGGCTGGGCAATGTCCTGGTTCACGTGTGGGTAACGCCGAAACACGCCGAACGGATAAAGGCGCTGCTAGACGGTGATGTAACCCATCACGCGCCAGCACCGTCACGGCGCAAGCGACGCAAGCTCGATCCCGTGCAGGAAAAGAACCGTGAGATCTTCGAGGCGCGCCAGGTCGAGATCCGGGCGCGTATAAAGGCCGGCGAGAAGCCGAGCGCGATCGCGGCTTGGCTCAACACCCTCGGGTTTGTCGGCACTGGCGCGACGCTCAATGGCTTCCTGCGCTCGGCAAAGTAAGCCTCTAGGCTCTTTCCGTAACCTCGCCAGCGGTCGCAGAGAATGCAGGCGAACTAACCCAACAGGAATGCAACATGAATAAACAAAAAGGAAAGATAGATTGAACAATCGGATTTGGCGGAGGCATACAGAGCGCAGCTAGCGGCGGCTGTGCATCCCACCAAAGCGGCCCGACCACTGCGCCGACGAGCAACGGGGAGATGTATGCGTTAGACAAAGCCGAAGCCGAAGGGCTTACGGTGCGCGAAGTCCGTTCCATGGTCCGGGACCTGCGGCAAGGCATTACCAAGGCGCGGCCGTTGCGGAGATCCCCGCCGGGTGCGCGCGGTCTTTAAACGAAATTCCAGGCAGCAAATGGGTAGCAATACGAGTTTTTGTGCTTCCCTGGCTACGGCGCCTTTTCCTTTTTAACATTGACGGAGAAATGGACCATGAAATTATATCGCCTCGATTTCCAGGAAGCAGCAGAAGGCACGATGGTCTCCTGGCACGGGAGTAAACGCGCAGCCGAGAAACACGCGCGCCTTCTGGCGAGAGAGTTCGAGATCAGCGATCCGGTCTACGGGGTTTCTTTTGTGGAGATCCGTGCAACGCGGGCAGGCTTGATCGAGTGGCTTAACGTGCACTTGGACCGCGATACCGGGTAACACGAAACAACGGAGAAGCGGTTATGAAATGGTTCGCGATCGACACAGTTTTTGTGCTTCCCTGCTGCGGCGCCCTTTCCCTTTTTAGCTTCTGGTACCCCAGGCGGTACCCCAGGGAGTTTTCCGAGTGAGGCAGTTTCTATAAGCTATTGATTTTATGGTGGGCCCGGTAGGACTCGAACCTACGACCAAGGGATTATGAGTCCCCTGCTCTAACCGACTGAGCTACAGGCCCGCGGCCATCAACCGTTAATCGAGGAAGGTACGCAGTTGTTCCGAACGGGAAGGATGGCGCAGTTTCCGCAACGCTTTGGCTTCAATTTGTCTAATCCGTTCCCGTGTGACGTCAAATTGCTTACCTACTTCTTCTAGGGTGTGATCGGTGTTCATGTCGATTCCGAAGCGCATCTGTAATACCTTGGTTTCACGCGGAGTTAATCCTGCTAATACGTCCCGCGTCGTCCGGCACAGGCCCTCGAAGGTAGCGAGGTCCACCGGCATCAGGGTGTTTTGGTCTTCAATGAAATCCCCTAAATGCGAGTCTTCGTCGTCACCGATGGGGGTTTCCATAGAGATCGGTTCCTTAGCGATTTTTAATACCTTGCGGATCTTTTCCTCGGGCATTTCCATGCGCTTGGCGAGCTCTTCGGGGGTCGGCTCCCGGCCCATTTCCTGGACGATTTGGCGCGAGATGCGGTTGAGCTTGTTGATCGTTTCAATCATATGCACGGGAATTCGAATCGTTCTGGCCTGGTCGGCGATCGAGCGAGTAATTGCTTGCCGTATCCACCAAGTGGCGTATGTGGAAAATTTGTAACCCCGGCGGTATTCGAATTTATCCACCGCCTTCATCAGACCGATGTTCCCTTCCTGAATCAGATCCAGGAACAACAACCCGCGATTGGTGTACTTCTTCGCAATCGAGATGACCAGCCGCAGGTTTGCCTCAACCATCTCCTTCTTCGCACGACGTGCTTTTGCCTCCCCAATCGACATACGGCGGTTTATGTCCTTAATTTCAACAATCGTCAGTCCTGTGTTTCTTTCAATCGCAGCGAGCTTCTTTTGCGCCTGGACGATTTCATCATCGTGTGCCCTGATGGCGGCCGCCCACGGTTTACGCGAACGCCCTAAGGACTTCGTCCATTGGAGATTGGTCTCGTTGTTCTGCAACGCGCTGATTGCGTCTTTGCGTGGCATATTCGCACGCTGCGTGCAAATCTCCATGATTTCCCGTTCCAGCCCGCGGATATTCTCGACGATTTGCCGAACTTCGCTCGTGAGCTTATCGACAAGCTTAGGTACAAATCGAAACTCGAGGATGTACGCGCAAAGGCCGTCTCGCAGCCTTTTGGTCTTGGGATCATTGCGCCCGTGTCTCTTTACCGCGCTGAGGATCTTTTGGTGCATTTTTTTAAGGGCGACAAACCTCTCTTTGACCTCCTCGGGATTCAAAGCGAAACTCAATGGGTCCGCCTCGTCGTCTTGTTCTCGTTCCTCGGCCTCCTCATCCTCGTCTTTTAACGGGCGAACGTTCGCCGGTGCGATCGGTGGCTTCAATTCGCCGGCCTTTAGCTCCTCTCCGGAAGAGAAACGGTAGAGCAGGTCGCTTAGTTTCGACTCGCCGGCCTCTACCTGGCCGTATTCAGTCAGTAGTCTTTCGATGATGTAAGGGAAGTCAGCGAGCGCCGAGAGTGCTTGATTGAGCCCTTCTTCGATGCGCTTTGCGATCGCGATCTCACCCTCGCGCGTGAGCAGATCAACCGTGCCCATCTCGCGCATATACATGCGAACCGGATCGGTGGTGCGGCCAAACTCGTCGTCGACAGGCACAAAGGCGGCCGCGGCGTCTTCCGCGACATCCTCATCGGCGGCGATCACTGTATCTGCTAACAGCAGGGATTCGATATCGGGCGCCGTTTCATGGACCTCGATTCCCATGTCCGTGATCATCCCGATGATGTCCTCGATTTGCTCGGGATCGACGATGCCCTCCGGGAGGTGGTCATTGACCTCATGATAGGTCAGAAATCCTTGCTCCTTCCCTTTTGCGATGAGTTGTTTAATCTGCGAGCGTTCGTCGCCGGAGTCAATATCTTCGGGAGTATCCATAGTTAAAGTATAAACTGTTCAATGCGTTAAAAGATTAATTGAAAGTATAGTAAAGCAATTGTCAATCTGCCAGGACGCTATGATCAGAATTACCGTTAATTCGGTGCAAAAACGCCTATTTTATCTCACTCGTTAATGGTATCGCTAGCGCTCGTCGCTGCTTTGCTGTTTATGGCGAGCGATGCGCGCAGTTCCGATTTTGCTTGCGGCGTAAGCGCGCCCGGATTGGATGTCAGCAAC
Source organism: Pseudomonadota bacterium (assembly GCA_030859565.1). Taxonomy (NCBI): domain Bacteria; kingdom Pseudomonadati; phylum Pseudomonadota; species Pseudomonadota bacterium. Next base: position 11,216 of record JALZJW010000086.1, on the reverse strand, counting down.
CGCACCCGTTGCTTGGTGGCAAGAGCCTGTAAGCGTTTCATGTACCACGCGAAATTCGCTTCGAGGGCCTCGTCGGATACCAGCGGGTCCTCGGCCGCCAGCCGATTCAAAAAACTGCTTTCCTCGGCGCCGCGCCACCGCTCAAGAAGGGCGCCGCAATGGATTCCGGGATGATCTTGGATTAAACGAACCAACTCCAAAAATATCCCGATGTGGGGAAGTTCCACCGGCGTGAGATCCTGCGTCAGATCGACCCGCATGGCTAGTTCCGGCCGCCGCAGCATGATTGTGATCGCAGATTGAATTACGGATGGCGCTGGGCGGCGAGTGGGGACGACGACTTTTTCGGCCGGACGCGCCGTTCGCGCCAGAGCCGCTAATTCGTCCGCATCCAGCGTTGAAAGTTCCCCTAAGCGGCGTCGCATAAGCTGTTGTAATGCGCCGGTCGGCAGCAGGTTTATGTATGGGTTTGCCAGCGCGACCAGCCGGGCGTTACCTTCAGGCGTATTCAGGTTGACCCTTTTTAATAGGCTTGCGAAGAGGAATTCCGAGAGTGCTGTCACCTTGTCAGTGGTTTCGAATAGTGTGGCGCCCGCCTTACGCACCCAACTGTCGGGATCCTCCCCGGCCGGCAAAAAAAGAAAACCCACCGTTCGCCCATCCTTCATCTGCGGCAGGATCACGTTAAGTGAGCGCCAAGCGGCGCGCTCTCCGGCCTCATCGCCATCGAAGCATAGAATGACCTCGGGAACCGCGCGAAACAAGCGGGTGACGTGATCTCGGGTTAGGGCGGTGCCAAGGGTCGCGACCGCATGGTTGATCCCGAACTGCGCCAGGGCGATCACGTCCATATAACCTTCGACGACCACAAGGCGCTGCGGATCCGCACCGACTTTTAAGGCCCGGTGCAATCCGTACAGCTCGGCCCCTTTGTGGAAAACGGGAGTCTCGGGCGAGTTGAGGTACTTGGGCTCCCCGCCGTCCAGGCCACGTCCACCAAACCCGACCATCCTGCCTCGCGCGTCTCGGATCGGGAACATGATCCGGTCGCGAAAACGGTCGTAATAGCGACCTTCCGGTTTCGCGATCACAAGCCCCGCCAGGCTAAGCGTACGCAGGGCTTGCGGGGAAGTTCCCAAGGCCCGCTGCAGTTGATCCCAATCCGGTGGGGCATAACCCAGATCGAAATCGGCGGCGACACGGCCGGTTAATCCCCGCTGCTTGAGGTAGGCGACGGCCCGGTTTGCGGCGGGCCGTTGGCGCAACTGCGCCGCGTAGTGCTTGGCTGCCTGCGCCAAGATATCGTACAGGTCGGCGCTTGGGGCTCGGGGCGTGCCGGGATCGGTGCTGGGGAGCGGCATGCCGGCGCGATCGGCGAGCCGCGAGACCGCCTCGACGAAGCTCAGCCGTAGATAATTCATTAAAAAGTTGATGGCGGAACCACCCGCGCCACACCCGAAACAATAATAAAACTGTTTCTCGCGGTTGACGCTGAACGAGGGGGTTTTCTCGTTGTGGAAGGGGCAAAGCGCCGTATAATTGCGCCCGGCCTTGCGCAAGCTGAGGAATTCTTCGATCACCTCGACGACGTCCGTCTTGGACAACAGCTCGTCGATGACCGGCTGTGAAATGCGGCGGGTCATGCCTATGCCTTACTCTTTCGAGTATAGACGCGGCAAGCCACAATGCCAGTTTGTCGCGGTAACGGTTCGGGCCGCTCGGGTTCAGCCGCCCAAGCGGTGTTTAAGCGCCTGGCTAACCTGTGCCATGTCCGCGCGGCCCTGCACACGCGGTTTTAGCCAAGCGAGGACTTTACCGAGATCGCGGACGGAGCTTGCTCCGGCCTCGGCAATGGCCTTTGCCATCAAGCCCTGTAGCTCCTCCTGGCCTAAAAGCTCCGGCATGAATCCTTGAATGAGTTGATACTCGTAAGTCTCTTTTGCGACCAGATCATCACGGCCGGCGCTTTGATAGGCTGCAATCGATTCCCGGCGTTGCTTGGCCAACCTATCGATAACCTTCAGTGTCTCCGCGTCATCGAGGATAATACGTTCGTCCACTTCGCGTTGCTTAATCGCCGCCAGGACAAAACGTAGTGCCGCGACGCGCTTCTTATCGCCCCCGCGGAGGGAGGATTTGACATCGTCCTCAACGCGCTGTTTAAGCGCGAGCGGCATCCGCGTATGAGCCTCGATGGAAACGCCGGACGACGGGTTTGCCCCGCTGCCCGAATGCGGAGGGTGTAAGGCGGGCTTGGGTGCGGGCGAGTTTCTTTTGCCAGCGCTTTACGGCCGCGGCCGCCTTACGCTTCCGCACCTGGGTCGGTTTCTCGTAAAATTCGCGCCGGTGCACCTCGGCCAGGACGCCGGCCTTTTCACAGGCGCGCTTGAAGCGCCGCAAGGCGATGTCGAAGGGTTCGTTGTCTCTCACTCTTACTGACGGCATTGAGAATCGGATCCTTGTTAAGAATTGGTTTATTGCAAAAGCGGCATAGTGTAATCGACTCCGTTCCGTTGGCAAAGTACGTACCGTAACGAAAAAACAGTCCATGCGCGTGCTGGGAATAGAAACCTCGTGTGACGAGACCGGGATCGCGATCTACGATTCCGAGCGCGGGCTATTGGCGCATGTGTTGCGCACCCAGGCCCCCCTTCATGCCAACTATGGGGGCGTGGTGCCCGAGCTGGCCTCGCGCGATCATGTTCGCCACCTTATCCCGTTGATCCGATCGGCACTCTGCGAGGCGGGCTGTGAGGCGCGGGATCTCGCCGGTGTCAGCTATACCGCGGGGCCGGGCCTCATTGGCGCGCTTCTCGCCGGGGCCGCCGTGGCGCGCAGCCTGGCCTGGTCGCTCGGGATCCCATGCTTAGGGGTCCATCATATGGAAGGCCATCTGCTCGCCCCGATGTTGGAGCCCACCCCGCCCGAGCCGCCCTTGCTCGCGCTCCTAGTCTCCGGCGGGCACACCCAGCTTGTGGACGTGGCGCGGGTCGGGAGTTATCGCATCCTCGGCGAGTCCGTGGACGATGCCGCGGGCGAGGCCTTCGACAAGACGGCGAAGCTGCTCGGCCTCGGTTACCCGGGCGGTCCCGCGCTCGAGCGTCTTGCGGAGCAGGGCGAAGCGGGCCGCTTCGTGTTTCCACGTCCCATGACCAACCGGCCCGGCCTGAACTTTAGTTTCAGCGGCTTGAAGACTTTTACGCTCCAAACCCTGCGGACGACACGCGACGATCAAAAGACGCGTGCGGATATCGCGCGCGCTTTCGCTGATGCGGTGGTCGACACGCTGGTGATTAAGTGCCGGCGCGCGCTCAAGGCGACCGGCTACCGGCGGCTCGTGGCAGCGGGCGGCGTGAGCGCCAACCGTGCCTTGCGCGCTCGCTTGCGCGAGCTTAGCGGCGAGGGGATTCAGGTCTACTATCCACGGCCCGAGTTCTGCACCGACAACGGCGCGATGATTGCCTATGCGGGATGGGTGCGCCTTCGCGCCGGGCACCGCGACGGCCTCGAGTTCCCGGTCCGGCCGCGATGGCCGCTCGCCGAACTGCCTCCCATTTAAATCCGCGCTATTCCGCCCGTGCGGCCGACTTTTCGGCACCGATTTTCGATTCGGTCCCCGCGAGCAACTTGCGCAGGTTTCCCCGGTGCCGCCAGAAGATCAGCGCCACCATCAACACGACGACCGCGACATGAATCCAGGTGCCGTCAAGCAGAAAAACCATGAACGGCGCGCATGCGGCTGCCCCCAAGGCGGCCAGGGACGAATAGCGAAATAGGCCCGCTAAGGCCAGCCATACCAACATGAAGCCGATCCCGACCGGCCAAGCGAGGCCATAGAGCACGCCGATGAAGGTCGCGACCCCCTTGCCCCCGTGGAAGCCAAAGAATAACGGGTACAGATGGCCCGAGAACGTCGCGAGGCCCATCAAGGCGAGACCCAGATCGGACACGCCCAGCACGCGCCCGATGACCAGTGGCAACAAACCCTTGAACAGATCCCCCGCCAAGGTAATGACGGCCGCCGGCTTGCCGGCAAGCCTCAAGACGTTGGTCGCGCCTGGGTTGCCCGAGCCTTGCGCGCGCGGATCGGGGAATCCGCCCGCCCAGCAGACGACGATGGCCGAGGAAATCGATCCCAAAAGATAACTGAAGACAATCAGGGCGAGCTCGAGCAGCATGGTGCTATTGGAGTTGCTTGGCCTTGACAGGTCAAGCAAGCATCGGGTCTAGTGTTCTATCATCGGACCGGAAAAGTAATGTGAAAGCCGTGGCCAGGCGCCATTGAACGGCGTATGGATATCATTTACATAAACAATCTGCGCATCGAAGCCGTGATCGGGGTCTATGCCTGGGAGCGGCAGCTCAAGCAAGTGGTCATCTTCGACCTCGAGCTCGGCAGCGATATCCGCACAGCGGCGCTCACCGATTCGGTGGCCGACACGCTGAACTATAAAGAGGTCGCCAAACGGGTGATGGCCTTCGTCACAGACAGCCGCTACCAGTTGGTTGAGTCGCTTGCCGAGGCTGTCGCCGAGCTCATCCTCAAGGAGTTCGATATTCCCTGGCTCCGCTTACGGCTGAACAAGCAAGGCGCCGTGCGCGGTGTGCGCGACGTCGGGGTCATCATCGAACGCGGCCGCCGGGAGGAAGCTTGGCACGGGTCTATGTAAGCATAGGCAGCAATGTGAGGCGCCGGGACAACATTCGCAGCGCTATCGCATCACTGCGCGGCCAGTTCGGAGAATTGATGCTGTCGCCCGTCTACGAGAGCGCCGCCATCGGCTTTCCCGGAGATCATTTCTATAATGTTGTCGTGGGCCTCAGTACCGATTTAGATCCCCACGGACTGCGGACGCGCCTAGCCGCGATCGAGTCTCAGCATGGCCGCACACCCGATACGCCGCGCTATGCGCCCCGGCCGCTCGACCTCGACATCTTGCTTTATGATGATCTCGTGATTCGAGACAATGGCTTGCACCTGCCGCGTAAGGACATCACACGTTATGCCTTCGTGTTGCGGCCCTTGGCGGACATTGCGGGCGAGGTCATGCACCCGCTCGAGGGCCGGCGGATCCGGGAGCTTTGGGCGGAGTTTGATAAGAGTGGACAAGCGCTTGCGCCGGTTCCCTATGAAGACCTCCTGGGACCGTCTGCAAGCGCTTCGGAGCCGCGCGCGTGAACATCCTATGTCTTGGCGATTCCATTACCGAGGGCAGCGCTATGCAGAAAAAAATACAAGCGTCGGCAAGAACCTTCACGGGGCGTCATGCGGCAGCGCTCATCGTCGCCTTGGTGGCGGCCGCGTGCGCGGGGATGGAAACCCGCGAGCGCTTGGATAACCTGGAGTTGAGCGTCGCCACCTACGAAAGCGCGTTGCGCTGGGGCGATTACGACGCGGCGGCGTTGTATCGTGTTTCCCGTACCGGCCCCTACCCCCCGATCAACACGGAACCCCTTCAGGCTATCCGGGTCGCCTCCTACGAGATCGTCAATCAGACCCTGAACGCAACTCAGACCGAGGCCACCGTGACGGTCCTTTTCCGCTATTATGACCAGGATGTGGGCCAGGTCGCCACGCTTCGCGATGTCCAGAAATGGTGGTATGACGCAGCCCCGAAGCGCTGGTTCCTGGATGGCGAATTGCCGGATTTTCAGCGTCACTACGAATAGCTTGAGTCAATACCTATCGCCTAGCCCCGAGGCCGCGGCCCACAGCGCGCGGCTGATCGAGGCGATACAAGAAGAATTGGCCGTATCCGGCGGGAGCATGAGCTTCGCGCGCTTTATGGAACTCGCGCTCTACGCCCCCGGTCTCGGGTACTACAGCGCCGGGAGTGTGAAACTCGGCTCGAGCGGCGATTTCGTCACCGCCCCGGAACTTTCCCCACTGTTCGGGCGTTGCCTCGCGCGGCCATGCCGCGAGGTCCTCGCGCGGCTCGGCGGCGGCGCCATCTGCGAACTCGGCGCAGGCAGCGGCCGGCTCGCCGTCGAGATCTTGACCGAGCTCGAACGCCGGGGTAGCTTGCCGGAAGCTTACTTTATCCTTGAGATCAGCGCGGATCTGCGCGCGCGCCAACAGGAATGGATAGAAAGCGCCGTGCCGCATTTGGCCTCAAGGGTCGCATGGCTAGAGCGGCCGCCCAGCCGGCCTTGGCGCGGGATCATGATCGCGAACGAGGTGCTCGACGCGCTGCCCGTGCACCGCTTTCGCATCGCTGGCGGGAATGTTTACGAACAACGTGTGAGGTGGCAGGGCGATAGCTTCACGTGGGGCGAGGAGGTCTCCGCCGAGCCGCGCCTACGAGCACAGATCGAGGCGATCCAAAGCGCATTGGGCTCCCCGCTCCCGGAGGGCTATGTCTCCGAGGTCAATCTCGCCTTAGCGCCGTGGTTAGGGACAGTGACGGAATCTCTAAGCCGTGGAATATTTCTATGCATCGATTATGGTTACACGCGCCGCGAGTACTACCTGCCCGAACGCCGCGAGGGCACGCTGATCTGCCACCACCGCCATCGGGTCCACGCCGATCCGCTGATGCTCACCGGACTCCAGGATATCAGTAGCTTTGTCGATTTCACGGCCCTAGCTGAATCCGCGGAAACTTGCGGGCTCGCGGTTTTGGGCTACACGACTCAGGCCCATTTCCTGAGCGGTTGTGGTCTTGAAAAAGCGCTTAAGTCGCTGCAAGCGGCCGACCCGCAGAGATACTTGAAACATATCCAGGAGGCGAAACAACTCACCCTGCCCGCGGAGATGGGAGAACGGTTCAAGGTGATGGCCGTAGGAAGGGCATGGGATGGACCGCTTACAGGATTCAAGACCTACGATCAGCGGTATCGTTTGTAGAGCCAGCGCCGCATAGCTCAATCCCTTGACCTATCGTCTTTCCCCGATCCATGAAACTCGCGTTTCCGCAGGACGACGCCGACCTCGCCCGATCCCTCTCCGCCGTGATTCGTGTAGGCGATGACTTGCGGGTCGGGAGCGACGAAGGCACCAAAACGATGTGTTTGCGCCGTTGCCCGGCGTCCGGTCGGCATGGTTCGTCCGGCGCTCATCTTGCCGCGTCAGTACTCCCAAATAGGGCGGGCAATGGCTCAATGATCGCCTTCGCACTTGACCTCCTCCTTGAACTCATCACGCTTTGCCTCCAGCTTCACTTTGCATGGTCCGTCCCAGAACTCCTTCTTCCATTCGCCATGCCAGCTTGCACCCACGCCATCCTTGCACTTTACTTCTCTCTTGAACTCCCCCCGCTTTGATTCGAGCTTTACTTCACAGGGACCGTCCCAGAACTCCTCCTTCCATTCGCCACGCCACCATCGCCTCTTTGCATCGCCGCCGTTGCGATCATCAGCAAGAGCAGGGAAAAGGACCCCGATGCTGCCAAGCAGCAGGAGCGCGAGCATGGATCGGTTCGTCATTTCATCACCATGTGTTGACGGTTGCTAAAAAGGCGTGCGTAGAAGCCCAGACTTTGACAGCCTGCCTAAACCCGGCATCGGTGAACCTTATCACCTCTCATTCATTCGGCGGAAGCGCGTACACGATGCCTGTGAGGTCTATGACGGAGTGCCGTCCATCAAGACCCCATACTGCTCGACCTTGGCGACATCCACCGCGAATACCAGCGCTTTGCCCTCGACACGCTGGCTCATCGCTTCCCACCGAACCTCGTTGACTTTCTGAGCACGATAGTTACGCTTCTTCATGGCGAGAATACTTCCTGCGTTATGGGTTGCGCTCACACGCGGCTTTGAGGCGCGGGAATTCGCGCACGCCGATAGTTCACCATGCGCCGTATTATCCCGGATTACGCTGCGCTCCATCCCGAATCCGGCTGAGGTACAACCTTCGAACCACATCTGCACGAGAGGTCTCCACCTTTGTGCCTATTCCCGGTTCCTCAACCAGCCGAACAGCTCCGCGTGCGGCGAGTCGGTTCTCGGCCCACCATTCTGCAGCTCGTTCGATTTCCCGCTGTGCGCGGGGCTTGATTCGAACAATGAGAGCCAAAGTCAGCCGAAACGGCGAAGCCGTGCGAACAGTTCTTCGGCTGAAATGCCTTCTTCCCGATCAGCCTCGTCGAGGGCTTCGAGGAGGTCCGATTCTTCTTGGGGCGATAGACATACAGCCGCTTCATCGCCCCGGGCTAGAACAGTGACGACAGTTCCCTCAGGCAGAGAGAGACCTTCGACTACCACTTTGCCATCAATGACAGTGCCTGATGCGACTTGCATGTAAGAATGGTACTCCAGGGCTAGGGAGAACGGCAATTTGACGCCGAACGAAACAAGATCAGCCGCGCCGTACAAGAAGGCTTGGCGAGGCGACGCCGATCCACGGCGTCGGCTGCAGCGCCTGGTTGGGCCAAGGCGCTTCAATAGAGCCGGGTCACCGGCGAGGCAGGCTGATTCAAATACCGCTTCGCGGACCCAGCCTTCAGCGAAACCGCATGGCCTAACTTGCTTTGGCTGACATGCTCATTCGCCCTACCCAGATGAAGGCAACGGCGAAAAGCAGATGAATGATAGCGAACACCTTTGTCAACTGCCGCGCGCCACTGAATAATCCCCACACGTCCAAGGCGGCTATAGCACCAAATCCGACAATGTTGCCGAGGATGATGGCGTTCCGCGCCGTAGACGGCTCCGCGTTCCGCGCCATCCAGTTAAGGACCGCAATCCCTAGGAAGGGGCTGCCGAAAAGCCGCAGATAGGCAATCAGCGCGGCGGAGGCGTCGGTGGGGACGGCGCCAATGCCGATGGCCTGTGGTGCAAAGATAAAGCCGAGGCCCACGAGAGCCATGTAGATCGCGGCGATGCTGAGCAGGATTCTGAGTTCCATGGGAAAAGTTTCCTTTCGGTAGACAATTGAGATGTCTGAATTACCCGTAACCACACGATGCTGGGCTAACGACAAAAGCTCACCGGGGCGCCGCTTTTTGGCGCGTCCGGTGGAGCGCCTTGTTGGGCACTTTGCCTGTGAAAACAGCGACCGGCACATGGCGAGCGACTGCTACGGACTTACGAAGTGTCTTAATACGCTCAATCTCGTGCATGGTTTGAGCCGTGAAATACGACTCACCGCAATGGGGACATGACCATATCGGGATGCTATCACGAGAAGTTTAGGACCCTGACCAAAACTACGGGTGACCTCACGAAGTTGAACCCCAGCTTGCCCACATGAGGCGCAACGTTCGCTAGGCGAGGTATACGGTAATGACGACAAGCCTTCCGGTGGAACCGATTTTGACAATGGTTTCTGCTTCGAGGGTCATCGAGCGTGAAACCGCGGATGACACACTTGACCTCGCGGGTTTGGCGGTCGCGCTGGCGGTCGGTGATTTCACCCGTGAGGATGATGTTTTCGAGATCGAGGATCGTGAGGTTGTCATCGTCTAGCTCTTCGGCGGCATGAATAGAGACCACATAGTTCAGTGAGCGAATAAGGTCGCGCAACTAGGAAATGGTCAGCTTCGGCACTCATGAATTCTAGCAACGATCTATGTGTGTGCCCAACGCCAAGCTCAGCCGCCGCATTCAGCGGGTCGGCTGGAGCGTTTTGTTGGGCGGCAGTGTGTAGTGCCCGACATGGGTTCACGACAATGAGCCCAGCGTCTGGTCCACCACTTCTTGCCACTCACCGGGCGCCATCTCCTTGAACGGAATATGGCCAACCGATGCACTGGAAATGACAACGTCTGGCTCCAAGCGGCGGAGGAGCTTGAGGCTGTCTATCAAGTCAGACTTACTCCCACCCGCCTCAGGCATCACATATGTTTCCCACGAGTTGTTACTTGGGAAAATTGTATCTCCTGTAAAAAGATACGTTTTTCCGTGGGGTGACTTGAAGAGGAAGCACGTGCTTCCGTCGGTGTGACCAGGGGTGGGTATGACCTCAATGTCACCGAGATGAATCTCTCGTCGCTGAAACATCAGATCCACTGGACACGTCTCACTTACGGCCTTTTCCTCAAGCCGGTGACAGCACAGCTTGGAGCCGAACATCTGTCTGATCTGAACCAGTGGAGGTCCTACCTCATCCCTGTGGCTCAAGTACTGATGAGTGATCCCACCAAGTTCCTGGATATGCTGATGTTCATTCGGCTGCCCGGAGCTATAGAACAACACGTTTCCCTCGTTTCGCACGAGCAGGTAGCCATGCGTGGTCAGATTAGGAAAAGGATGCTCCGGGTTTGTCTGCCATAAGTCAGGAAATATCTGCTTCATGATGCCGTCCCTATACGTAGTGTGCCGCCCAACGATTAGCTCAGCGGCGCGCCGTCGTTTGGCGCGTCCGCTGGAGCGTTTTGTTGGGCGATTTCGCGACTTTGGCCAATCTTTCTAGGGCCGCCTTCCAGAGGCCCGTTGGTTTGGGTCAGAGGTTTAAGATTGCGTGCTGTAAGTCAAGACGACTTGTCCCGACTTCAACGTCTTGGCCCGGAGGAGCTTCAACGCATGTCGCTCCTTCACGTCTTTGAACAGCGCCTTGCCTCCGCCCAAGACAATGGGGTGCACGACTAGCCGGAGCTCATCGATCAAGCCCAGGTTCATCAGACTGGAGACCAAAGTGGCGCCGCCGACCGCATGCATGTCCTTGCCAGGCTGCTGCTTCAGGTTTCGGATCTCCGCAACATCTCGAACGATCCGCGTCGTCTTCCAATTGACTTTGTCTAACGTCTTGGACAAGACGATATGGGGCGTTTTATCGGCGAAGCGCGCGTAATCGATTTCGTCCTTCGAAGCGACCTTGCCCGTGAAGGGCTGAATACCCTCGGGGTTGGTCAAGATGGCACGCCAGTATTGCTCGTAGCCCGCATACATCCCGCGGCCGAGGATACAGGTGTCGATCTGGGGGAGCAGATCAAAGGGATCTTCCCAGGTTTCTACCCAATCCAGCTCTCCGTTGGGTCCCTCGATGAAGCCGTCCACCGACACCACCAGGGCTGCAATGATTTTTCTCATGTCAGTTGTCCTTTCGATCGTGTTTGAAGGTCCAGGCTACCGATCGATTGTGACCAGCTCGTCTCTGGCTCTACCAGTAGTCGAACGAGACCCCACGAAATCGACAGTGGGAGTGAAGCGCGTCGCCGCCCAACGAGTTTGTCGAAAAACCCGTTTATGAGACGGTGTTGTTGTCGCTACGAAGAGCGTAGGCCTGCCATTCCACCTCATGCATAGTAGCCTACTCGCTCTAAACACCAAGGGAT
>JALZJW010000085.1 GCA_030859565.1 Pseudomonadota bacterium | reverse complement strand
TCTACATCGACGAGGAGGTGCTCGCCGCCGAGGGCGTCATCGATCTCGCGCGCTATGCGGTGGTGCCAGGCACGAAGAATTTGCTGCCCGATCTGTTCGTCGATTGACGCACCACGGAGTAAGATTGCTCGGCCATTCCGGGCACGAGTGCCATGACGCGCCGCTGACGTTCTGAGCAACCAACACCACTCACCGCCGACGGAAGTCGACTGGAAAAAGCTTGTCCGAGAGTTCGAGCGCTAACCGGCCCACTTGGGCTCGGGTATTGGGTGGCGATTATGATTGCCGCACGGTTTTTCATACGGGGTCACGCAATCCCTCGCGGATACCAGACGGGTATAGGCGATGACTTGTCCCCTACTCCTTCGACACCTTACGCGGGTCGTCGGCAGGATTCACGTAGTTAATCTCAAACGGGCCCATACCCGATACCTGAATCACGGTCTCGCCCTTTGCCCAAACGAAGTGTCTCACTCCTTTAGGCATCAGCGCGTACGACCCGACCGGCAGCTCATGGCCCGTTGCCTGGTCGAACTTCTCCCCCACCCCCATCCCGAATACGCCTTGAAGGACGACGATCCTTTCGTCCGTCGGGTGCCAGTGTGGCGGGACTCTGTAGCCGTCTGGGAACTTTCCACGGATGGTGAACGGCGCACCGGCTTTCGACGGGTCACCCTCTAGGACTGCGAGCTGGGCGCCTGGGGGTAGCGACGGCGGGGCAGGTCCCCACTTGACCTGATCGGGGACGACGACTACGTGTGCCGTGTGCGAACCGGTAGACGCGGAACTGTCTATCCTCTCTTGACTGGATTGGGCAAGGCACGGTGACGCGAGAGTCAGCGAAGCGAGAATTATGAGACTAAGTTGATGCTTTCTCATATCTTTGTTTCCTCCTTAGCAGACATGCTGGGGCAACCGGGGGAGACGAACGGTACTCTTATGCTAAATTTGAGGCTGAGTCAATGTTAATACGGGGCGACCTTAACCGCATCCTACGGTCCTCTCCTCGCGGGAAAGAAGCAAAGAGTCTTGCAGCGCTTCCTTAGCCATCCTTTACATGCTCACCATACGTCCAGTGGAGATTAAGGCCAACGGCATTCCCGGCCGGTCCCGCTCGAAATCGGGGCAGGACATCGTAGCGGAGCAATAAGGTAATCAGCTTACAGCGCAGCTCCGCATCCTCGATTTCGTTGAAATAACGTTGGTTCGCGGGCAGTAGTGCCAAGGCAAGCGCGTCGGCTTCGCTCAGCACCGATACCATGGTCGCAAACTCGCCGTCGAAGCATTTGTTCAATAAGCCCTCAATATACTCGACATGGGTCGGGACCGCCAAGATCTGTTTATCCGCGCGCGCTTTTGCTACCGCTCGCCTCTCCGGGGTGAGGGATCGCCTGATTTCCGCGAGTCGTTGCGGCAGGTCCGCGAAGGCGCCGCGTTGATCCGCAGGAACCTTGGCTAGGACCTGATACAGCCGCGCCTCAGTGTCGACGACATCGAGGAGCAGCCGGCGCAATGCGCGATTCGGCGCGTGGATGACTTCCGAATGCGCCGAGGCCGGCGCCGTGTCCGGGCTGTTCCAATAGAAGCTCCCGTGCGGTTGCAGCACCTCGGCGAAGCTATCGATCAACGGCGGCATCGCCTTGGACGGTACGAGATGCAACACCATGCTGGCATAAATGATGTCCACCGATTCCGGGGCGATGATGTCGGAAATGAGCCGAATCTTACCGGTGCCCGGATCCGTGAGCGAATGAAAGTCGATAAACGTGAAGGCGTTGAGCAGCTCGTAGGCCTTGGCGAACCAGCCGCTAGGGAAATCGAAAAGCAGCAGCTTGAGTTTGATGCCGTTACGCTTCATTCGCTGCATCAAACCGGTTTCGTGGAGGCCCTTGATCAGCTCCAAGGTCGCGAGGCCAGTGCCCGCGCCGTAGTCGGCCAGCATAAGTTGCCGCGATGTACGGCTCGGGTTGAGGCAACGGTCAAGCCGCCGTTCGATGTCTTCGAGTAAGCCATGTACCAGCATGCCGCTGCTGCTTGCGCACCAGCGCCGCGGGCGGGTGAGATCGCCGTCGTGATAGAGAAAGCGGTGCAAGGCTTCGCCATCGAGGGCGTCCTCCGATCCGCCGGGCCGCCAGCTCGTTCCGTCTTGCCGCGGCGGCGGCGGGTGCGATGCCACGATCGCGATTGGGCCGGCGGTCTTGAATCGGTTAAGGCTGATGGCGACAAACGGAAGCCGCGAGGGGTATACCCTTTGCTCATGGGCGACGGCGCGGAAACCCGCCTCCTCCGCAAGCGACATGAAGGCTTCGTAGTCGATAGGGTATTGGTTCGAATACCCGTGATAGGTATCGAAGGCCGTGGCGTGGGTATTGCCATTGTACGCCGCGGCGATCGGCGGATAGACGTTGTGAGCCTCGATGACGATGAGGCCATGTTTCCTGATGAATGGCGCCCAGCGCCGGAGGTGCTCGACCAGGTTTTCTTCCAGTAATCGATTCGGAATCGCATTGCCGGTCTCGCCGGCATAAGCCCCTGTGGATAAAACGAGGCGTTTGTCCGCGCTCGCGCTATCCCGCGGTTCCGTATAACGCCGATTATGATCGATGAAAGCGCGGATATGCAGGCCGTCCACACTATCGAATCCGCGCTCGCCCAAGGCCTGCGCGAGCAGCGTAGGATCGGTCACGTCGCCGAAGAGGGTGATGTTCGGAACCCCGGCGGTCTCTAGGGTGCGGCGGGCGGCTTCCAGCGCCTTGGCATTGTAATCCGCGCCGATCATCAAGAGCGGATATTCGTCCAGGTGCCGGCCGCGCAGAGTCTTGGCCGCAACGATCTCATAGATGCGTTGGAGCCAGATCCCATCGCCGCAGCCCATGTCGGCCACAAAGCGCGGTTGCTCCGCAAGCGGCTCCCGATTGAAGATCGCGATCAGGATCTGCTCGGAATCCTCGAAATAGGGGCGGTGGGCGACACCGCTTGCCAGCACGTTCAGGCTGCGGTCGACATGCGTCTCCTCGTGGCCTGGCGCGACATGGGTGATGTGTTGGAAAGAGTTGAAGATGAGGCTCGGCAACTGGCAGAACATCGGCCAATACGAGAGCGTGAGCCCGTAATGGAGCGTGAACTCGCACGCTACCCGCCCAAGCTCAGTGAACAGGTGGCGCCGTCCCGCTGGCAGGATCCATCCCAAGTGTTCGAGCAGCGCGAGGCCCGCGCGGAGGTTGTCGTGCGACCCGGGGAGTCCGTCACAGGCGAAGTCCTCGCCTTCGAGCAAGCCGCGCAGCTTCGCTGCGATCATGAAGGGGCCGACCAATAGGCCGTCGAGGTGCTTGCGGATTATCTCATTGAGCCTCGATCCTTGATCCGCCGGATCGCCCACGGCGAGATCCCAGTTTTGTATGCAGTGTCGGGTTATCCGGGCATAGTGCTCGGCACTCGCAGAGTCGAGATCCCTTTGATGAAAGAGATGCCGTTCCATCGGGATCCCCGAATAGGCAAACTCCGCAACCTCGGTATACAGCGGAAAGGTTTTCGCCGCGATCTCGCCGAGCGGCGTCACCTCGAAGACCATCGCATCGCTTCCGGGAACGCCTGCTCGCGTGATCCAGCCTTGCAGCGCGAGACTGCGGAGCGCGACATGAAGGTAGCCGGGGTTGCATGGATAGCGGTCCAGAAGCTCTCGGAACGTCACGTGCCCGTGACTGACGAGGTGTGTCAGGAGACCCTGTTTTTCCAAGGCACGGATCGTGGCTCCGATGACGATCCCGTCGTGGTGAAGAAAAAGCGTCCGCAACAGCGAGGGCGCGGCGGTCGAAATTGTCGTGGTTTTTTGTCGGAGGTGGCGAGGCGCCGCAATCACATTCATCCGCTTCAAGTTTGTTCAAAGACGAGATAAAAAAGCACTGTCTCGTTCAGGCATCGTTCCTCTCGTGTGAAGTTGGGCATTACTCGAACATAGCCGTGAAGCGGCGCTGCATCTCGTCAGGGGAGACTTTCTCGATCTCGTGCCCAAGCATCCATTCATGTCCGAAAGGATCGAGCAGCGTCCCCGACCGCTCCCCATAAAACTGGTCGGCCAGCGGACGAAGCACGGTTGCGCCGGTGGCCACGGCCCGCTCCGCCACCACGTCGGCGTTAACGACGTGCAGGTGAATGGACATCCCCGTGCCGCCGATGGATTGCGGGCCGAGAATGCCGTATTCAGGATACTCGTCGGCAAGCATGAGCGTGATCCTGCCGAGGGAAAGCTCCGCGTGCCCGATTCGCCCGCCCGGTTCGGTCAACCGGAATAGCTCTTTTGCCCCAAATGCTCGCGTATAGAACTCGATTGCCGCGGCGGCGTTTTTGACGCGAAGGTAGGGAAAGACTTCTTTGATTTCGCTCGATGATCCTTCGGTGACAGGTTTGACGTCGTTTGCCATTGTTTTGCTCCTTTTTCAGCGGGATCTGATTGAGATGTTCTCCGCGTTGCGTCAGATAGGCCGACGGATTGCGGCCGACAGCACGTCGGCATTGTAGTCGCCGGGGCGATGCAACGCACACGCGACGGTGACTTAAGAGGCGCCGGTGATTAAAGTAACGCCAGCACATTGCTTAAGTGCCGGCTTATAATCCACTAAACTGTCCCCGCCGCCTTGAGGAGAAGCGCATGAACATATTCAAACTGCCCGATTTAGGGGAAGGCCTAACCGAGGCCGAAATCGTAAGCTGGCATGTTCAAGTCGGCGACGAGATCAAAGAAGACCAGCCCTTGGTTTCGGTCGAGACCGCGAAGGCCATCGTCGATATTCCTAGTCCTAGCAGCGGCCGAGTGCACCACCTCTTCGGTCAGTCAGGCGACCTCATCCATACCGGCGATCCGCTGGCTGAATTCGCGCCCGCGGGCGAGCCAGAAAAGGTAAGGGGCGCGGCCGACGCCGGTACGGTCGTCGGCCAGGTGACTCGCAGTGATACGGTACTACGAGAGCAAACGAGTGGCGTCGGCCCCCACTCCAGCGGGCTCAAGGCGACCCCGGCGGTGCGGGCGCTGGCGCATCGCCTCGACGTGGACCTCGCCATCGTCACGCCGAGCGGCCCGGACGGAACCATCACCACGGCGGACGTGCAGCGCGTGGCCAAGATCCTGGCTGAAGTGGGGCCCTTAGAACCCTTGCGCGGGGTGCGCCGCGCGATGGCCCGCACCATGGCCTCGGCGCACGCGGAGGTGGTGCCTGTGACGATTTGCGAGGACGCCGATATCCACGCCTGGCCGCCAGGCAGCGATGTGACGTTGCGGCTCATCCGCGCGCTGGTCGCCGCCTGTCAATCCGAACCCGCTCTGAATGCCTGGTACGACAGCCACGCGCTCGGGCGCCGTTTGTTGAAAAAGATCGAGCTCGGGATCGCCGTGGACACCGAAGAGGGTCTCTTCGTGCCGGTGTTGCGCGATGTCGGCAAGCGTCCGCCGGAAGACCTGCGCCGAGGACTCAATGCGATGCGCGAGGCGGTCCAAAAGCGTACCATCCCTCCCGAAGAGCTTCGCGGTTACACGATTACGCTGTCGAACTTCGGGACCTTCGGGGGGCGCTATGCCAACCCCATTATCGTGCCGCCGACGGTCGCGATCCTGGGCGCTGGGCGCATCCGCCCGGCCGTAGTCGCCTGGAACGGCCAACCGGCCGTTCATACCATTATTCCGCTATCCCTGACCATCGATCACCGCGCCGTGACCGGCGGCGAGGCCGCGCGGTTCCTGATGACCGTAATCAAAGACTTGGAAATCGCTGTATAAACGCGGGAATCAACCCAATCACGATGGGAGCGCTGACCACGGGAGGACTCGACAGCGTCGTTGCCGGACGCACGGCGATCTGTACGGCCGAGGCCGCGGGCGATAGGCTGTATTATCGCGGCTACGACGTAGGAGAGCTCGCGGCGCAGGCGAGTTATGACGAAGTTGCCTACCTGCTGCTCTACGGCGAACTGCCCAACGCCGCCCATCTTAGTGATTTCCGCATGCGGCTGGCGGGTGCGCGGGAGCTGCCGCTGGATCTCAAAACGCTTCTTGAACGGCTGCCGGCCGCGGCCCATCCGATGGATGTGCTGCGCACCGGCGTGTCGGCCCTAGGCTGTCTCGAACCGGAATCGGCGGATGTCCCTGCCCTCGCGGAACGCCTATTGGCGCGGTTGCCCGCGATGCTGCTCTATTGGTATCGGTACCACACGCGCGGTCAAAGAATAGATCCTGGTTTTCCCGCGGCCGATCTCGCCGGACATTTCCTACACCTCTTGCACGGCCGCGCGGGTGAGGAAATCGATCGCCGCGCGCTGGAGGTGTCACTCATTCTCTATGCCGAACACGAGTTCAATGCCTCGACATTCGCGGCGCGCGTCATCACTTCGACCCGGGCCGACTTCTATTCCGCCATCGCGGGCGCCATCGGCGCCTTGCGCGGACCGCTGCACGGAGGCGCCAACGAGGCGGCGATGGCCTTGATCGCGAGCTTTGGCGGGGCCGACGAGGCCGAACAAGGGATCCTCGAACGGCTGGCGCGCAAGGAGCTGATCATGGGCTTCGGCCACCGGGTGTACAAGCGCCGCGATCCGCGCTCGCCGATAATAAAACAGTGGGCGCGCCGGCTCGGCGAAGACGCTCGCGATACCCATCTCTATGCGATCGCCGAGCGCATCGAAGCCGTCATGCGGCGCGAGAAACGCCTGTTCCCGAATCTCGATTTCTATAGTGCCTTGGTCTACCGCGCCTGCGGGATCCCGGCGTCGCTGTTCACGCCGATCTTTGTCATCGCCCGCAGCGCCGGGTGGGCGGCCCATATCATCGAGCAACGGCAAGACAACCGGCTCATCCGGCCGCTGGCCGAATATGTCGGTCCCGCGCCGCGACCCTACGTTCCGCTTGCGGAGCGCCCATAACGAAGATAGCGAGCGCCGCCATGCAAGACCCGGATCCGTTGCTGGGTACCATCGCCGATTACGTTACCGGTCACGAGCCCCCCAGCGAGCCAGCACTCAGCGCCGCCCGTTATTGCCTCATGGATGCGCTCGGCTGCGCTTGCGCCGCGCTGAACAACCCCGAGTGCCGCCGCCACATCGGGCCGGTCGTGCCGGGCGCGATGCTCGCCGGTGGGTCACGCGTCCCGGGAACCGAGCTCGATCTCGATCCGGTGCAAGCGGCCTACTGCATCGGTTGTCTCATCCGCTGGTTGGACTACAACGATACCTGGCTCGCCGCCGAATGGGGACATCCCTCGGATAACCTGGGGGCTCTGCTAGCGTGCGCGGATTACATCAGCCGCCGGCGGCTCGCCCGCGGCGCCGAGCCCTTGTTCATGCGTGAGCTACTGACGGCGCTCGTCAAGGCTTATGAGATCCAGGGCGTGCTGGCGCTGACCAATAGTTTCAACGAGATCGGCATCGATCACGTGATCCTGGTTAGGATCGCCTCGGCGGCGCTGGCCACCGCGTTGCTCGGAGGAGGCAAGAAACAGGTGATGAACGCCGTGTCTCAGGCGCTATTGGATGGGGGAAACTTGCGCGCCTACCGTCATGCGCCGGATGCCGGCCCGCGCAAATCCTGGGCCGCGGGCGATGCCACGGCGCGCGGGGTGCGCCTGGCCTTGATGACGCTCGCGGGCGAACCGGGCTATCCACATGCCTTGAGCGCCTCACGTTACGGCTTTCACGCGGCCTTGTTGCGGGGAAAGTCCTTGGATCTCTCGCGCGCGCTGAACTCCTATGTGGTCGAGCACATCCTGTTCAAGGTGGCCTACCCTTGCGAGTTCCACGCGCAGAGCGCGGCCGAGGCCGCGATTAAATTGCATCTCGATGTCAAAGACCGGCTCGCGGACATCGACAAGATTGTGCTCGCCACCCAAGAACCCGCCTTGCGCATCATCGACAAGCAGGGGCGGCTCGCGAATCCCGCCGATCGCGACCATTGTCTGCGATACGTGGCGGCGATCGGTCTCGTATTCGGGGAGTTGCGCTATCATCACTTCGAGGACGAGATCGCCGCCGACCCGCGCATCGACGCGCTACGCGCCCGGATGGAGGCCATCGAAGACCCCTGTTATACGCGTGATTATTACGATCCGGAGCGGCGCACGGTGGCTAACCGCGTCACAGTTAGTTTCCGGGACGGCGCCCAAGCCGAGAGCGCCGTGGAGTTTCCGCTCGGCCATCCGCGCCGCCGCCTCGAGGCGCTGCCGCTCCTAAAGGACAAATTCAAACGTAACATAGACGAGGTAATTAGCCCGGCTAAGAGCAACGAAATTGTCGGGATCTTCGAAGACGACGAACGCTTGCAGCGGCTTGCGGTCAGTGACTTCATGCACCTGTGGGTACCGCGCCGAGCAACAAGAAATGGTAGCGGCATTGCACCCGCGTAGGCACCGGCCGTGGCCCGCGGGAGCGCAGGAGCTACGGCTGCTCTAGCCCTTGAGTCCGCTGCGCCCAATGCGGCAACCGCTCTTCGACTCGGCGGATCGCCTGTTCAAGCTGTGCGGCGCTCATGCGCGTCTCGGCTTTCTCGCGCCAGGCCTGTGACTCCCGGTAGCCGCTCGCTTCCGCCAGACTGAACCAGACATAAGCGTGAACATAATCCCGCGCGACGCCGAGCCCGTCGAAGTAGAGTTGACCGAGAAAATTTTGGGCAGCCGGATGGCCGGCATCGGCGGCCCGCGTCAACCAGTGGGCGGCGAGTGCATAATTTTGGGGCACGCCCTGACCGTCGGCGTGGAGAGCGCCGAGGAAGCTTTGCGCTTCCACCTGCCCTTGCATGGCGGCGCGCTGGAACCAGCGCGAAGCTTCCTGGGGATCTTCGGGCACGCCTTGTCCCTTCAAATACATGAGGCCGACATTGTATTGCGCGTTTTGGTCACCCGCCGCCGCAACCGTCTTGAACTCGCGCAACGCCGTTTCGTAGTCTTGGCGGTAATAGGCATTCACCCCGGCCTCGTAGTCAGCCTGGACCGGCAGCATCATTCCGAGGCAGACGGCGGTTGCCAACACCAGCCTGCGTCCCCGGCCGCGCGTCGACGCGCCTACCGAGCGGATCGAGCTTCGATCGCTCATGGATGGCGGTAAGGCTGTTCCCCTCATGCTCGATCCACTTAAATGGTTGCGCTGGCCGTTATCGACAGCGTTCGCGTTGTTTTGATCTCGGGTGTTGGAAGGAAGGGACTCGACCGCCGGTCTAACACGCTTTGCGTCTCCCGGGGCATGCCTGGGCTACGCGATGGGGTTGGGCTGTGGGCTCGCTACTCGATACCGGTGATATTCAACTGTATAAATTATCGATCGGCTTGCACCGCAAAGATAGGGGGTAATGCGCAATTTTGTAAAATATTTGGTATGTATCCCCTTGACACATGTAACCGACTCGGTTATTATCTCTCCCATAGGAGATAGCCATGACCAAGACCTTTACTGTTCAAGACTTCTTTAAGCGTTTCCCTGATAATACGGCCTGCCTTAATCACCTGATGAATCTTCGCTATGGAGAATCGTTGGACTGCCCAAAATGCGGCAAGCATGGACGGTTTACCCGCATTCACAATATGCCGGCCTATCAGTGTGCATGGTGTGGCCATCACATTCACCCAATGGCCGGCACTCCGTTTGAGAGATCGAGAACCCCGCTCCAACTTTGGTTTTATGCGATGTACATGTTCACCACAACACGGCATGGTGTAGCAGCGAAAGAACTGCAACGCCAGCTTGGTGTGACGTATAAAACTGCGTGGCGCATGGGACATGAGATCCGTAAGTACATAGCCAAGATAGACGGTGATGATGAATTGTCGGGCCATGTTGAAATCGACGAAACTTATGTTGGGGGGAAATACCCCGGTAAACGCGGTCGCGGCGCGGCTGGCAAAACAGTTGTGTTGGGCATGGTTGAGCGTGACGGAGATATCATGACTAAGGTTGTGCCGGACACCAAACGTAACACCATTCATCCGTTTGTTGAGATGAACGTTCAAGCCGACACAGTGCTTAGCACCGACGAGTTTGGCGCCTATATCGGTTTGTCTAAGAAAGGGTATATTCACAATACCGTAAATCATGGGGCGGAAGAGTGGGCACGCGGAGACACGCACGTCAACACAGTTGAGGGCTTCTGGTCGCACTTCAAAAACAGTGTGCGCGGCACCCATAAGTCAATATCCGAGAAGCACATGACGAAATACCTAGGTGAGTTCGAGTTTCGTTTCAATCTTCGTCGCGATGTGACGAATCAGATGTTTGATCATCTGATTCTGGCTTTTTAGCCATCGCGTCCAACAAACGATCAAACTTGGTTTCATCTCCAGTTGACGGATGTTGCTTAGCGAAGCGATCAAGAAGCTTCTTTCGTTGCGCCTCGGGAAGGCTTAAATACTTGCCAATAGCCATTGTTAAGTAGTTCCTGTTCGCAGCTGTATCTGCCCGACTACTAGACCGTTACTAATGGTCAAGCCCTGCTCGTTGAACGGTAGGTTTTCTGTTAGTGCCGAACTCTTATCGCCACCAGACCCCATAGCGGTAACAAGGATTTTAAAAGTATTGTAGAAAAAGTTTACCGTCTCGCCATTGTCAAGCAATGTCCTAAGGTGTTTTGCGTCCTCAGGCGATAACCGCTGCACCAAAGTAAACGTAACAGGCGACCAGCGTGGGATCCATTCGATGTTGTCCGGCCCTATCAAACTGGCATGCCGTACTACTTGATGATTGTCAAACGACATCAGCCCCTCAGTCCTTACTCGAACTTTAAAGGCTGTTCCGTTGAACATTCTAAGGGTTATAGAGAACGAGAAGTTTTCTGCAAGAGAGCTTATGTCTGGCCATCCCCATTGAGTGTCTATCCCCTTGGGAAACTGATTATTATTCATTTCAATAACCTTTAGCTTTTTATGGGATGCGCGCCATTGGCGCAGCCAGAGAATCCCGTTTATTACCCAAATCGAAACTAACAACGCAGATAGTGCGAGGACAAACTGAACAGGTCCTGGCAGGTTAGTTACCCATGACCAAGCCCAGGTCACAGCACAAACCCCAACACCGACAAAAATCTTAAGCCATGAGACCAAAGAAACGAGCGTATCCAACTCTGAGACCGAACGCCAAAATTGCTTAAGCCAATCAGGCATAGCGTACATCTCCCTAACACATACGTTGTGTTAGAGTCTACGCGCAAGCACTTACATATGTCAACGGTATACATGCGAAATATTTTTTGCGGCCGTGATGCTCGCGTTGCTCTTTACCCGCCCCGGGTCCCGGCAGCTCGACCGCGCCCAGCAGAAACAGAATTTTGCAGCTAACGAAATAGGAGGCGTCAGATGCCGAGAGCAGAGCTTAGAGAGACCCTGCTTGGTTGGAAAGCGTACTTTGGTGTCGCCGAAGTGCTGAGCCCTCTGCGCGATGTCGACAAATGGATACGACGCAAGTTACGCTGCTATCCATGGACGCCATGGGGACGGGCAGGCTATCGGGAATTACGACGCGATGTCACCGTGCGAGAAGCATGGTACCTGAGCAAGTCGGCACATGGACCGTGGCGCCTAAGTAAGACCCCGGCGCACACGCTGGCTCTGTCAGCGCCGTACTTAAGCAGTCTGGGGCTGCCCCGTCTGGCAGCAAGGTAGGACTATGTTTCATCGAACCGCCGTGTACGTACGTGATCCGTATGCCCGGCGGTGTAGGAGGGGCGGAGCCGCGAGGCCTCCCCCTGTCCTGATTAGCGATTCTCTTTGAAGGAGTAAACACAAATGAAGGACGCGTATACGGCGGTGGTTAAGAAAGCAGGCAATTGGTGGATCGGCTGGATCGAAGAGGTTCCTGGCGTTAATTGTCAGGAAGCTACCCGTGAAGATCTGTTGGAGACCTTGCGCGTGACGCTTCGCGAAGCGCTTGAATGGAACCGACGCGATGCCCTTGAAGCTGCTGGTGATGGCTATGATGAGGAACCCATCGCCTTATGAAGCGCGGTGATCTGATTCGGTATCTACGCGAGAATGGTTGCGAGTTCGTCCGGGAGGGTAGTAGGCATTCGTGGTGGTGGAATTCCAGCCACAACAAGCGATCCGCGGTTCCCCGGCACAACGAGGTCCACAATGATCTTGCGAAGAAGATATGCTCGTAGACGGGGTCCGGTCTTGACATATCAGTTTAGATGTCGAGGCCGAATCCCTTTCTTTCACTCGTGCCGGCGACATGTTAGCTGAGGTCTTAGTCTGGAGATCCAAGAGGCGCCAGTCATTGGATTCGCGGAGGTATTATGAAAAGCCGATATGAAGGAAAGCGATTTATCGATAAGGTCAATTTCCCCCACGGTTTCAATAGGGGTACCTTTTCAATCCCGCACGCAACTATGCTTGAGGAGTACGGAGCCCACTGCGTAGCATTGATGCACGCCGAGATCGAACCGGAAACAGAAGAAGAGCGTCATTTCGTAGCGGTGTGCGGCAGAACGAACGTACCGCGTTCTGAATTGGAGCATGTGTGGCTACAGTATCTGAAACTGGTCGAGGACAGACAAAACCTGAAATCCATATTTCTTGGTAAGGGCGGTGGGTTTACTGTTGCCGCCGAAGAAGGAACCGAGACGATCAGTTTCTCGACGATTATTTATCGAGAAGAATGGGCAAAGCGCCATAAATAGGGGGACTATAGGGGCCAGGCTAAGCCTGGCCCCTCGAGGCCGACCTCAGCGCAAGACCTCCTTGAACAGCTCCAGCATCGCCGCCCAGGACTTCTTGTCGGCCTCCGCGTTGTAGGCGAGCGCGTCCATGCCGGCCTTGTCCGCGGCTGGGTTGGTGAAGCTGTGCCTGGCGCCCTGGTAGCTGACCACCTGGAACTTCGCGCCCGCAGCCGTCATCTCCGCGTTGAAGGCCTCCACCTGCTCGGGCGGGATCATCGGATCGGCGGCGCCGGTGAGCACGAGCACCCGGGCCTTGACCTTCCCCTTCTCCGCGGGACTCTTCGTGGCGAGCGCGCCGTGGAAGCTCACGACCGCGGCCAGGTCGGCGCCAGCGCGCGCCCGGCCGAGGACCACGGCGCCCCCGAAGCAGTAACCGATCGCGGCGATCTTTTCCGAGTCGACGCGGGGGTCCTGCTTGAGAAGCTCCAGCGCCGCGTTGAACCGCGCCGCGAGCGCCGCCGGGTCCTTCGTCGCCTCGTTCATGAAGGCCTCGGCGTCTTTCGCGTGCGTGGCCACCTTGCCCTTGCCGTACATGTCCAGCGCGAAGCCGACATAGCCGGCCTCCGCGAGTCGCTTGGCCTGGTTCCGGGCGTGCTCGTTGTGGCCCCACCATTCGTGGACGACCAGTACGCCGGGGCGCTTGTCCTTCGCCGCGTCGTCCCAGGCGATGAGGCCCGCCAGGACGGTGTCGCCCTGCTTGTAGTCGAGCTCGCTCGTCTTCACCTCGGCGGACGCTGCCGGCCCGAACGCGAGCACCGCCGCAAACGCCACCGCCGACATTCGTCTCGTGTGCATACATCGTCCTCCCTAGCGATCAAGTTTCTCGAACAATGACGATTGATTCACAAGCTCGCAGTTCATTAATCCTCTCGGGCTACACTTTTAATAATGTATCCTCCCGACTTTTCATCGCGCTCCAATTCAAGCAAGTGGCGTGCTTGTGCTTCTTCCAGTAACTGACTGAAGGAGCGAAACCCATAGTAAGCTTCGTTGAAGCCCGGGTTGCGCCGCTTTAACGCTTGCTTGACCATGGATCCCCAGATCTTCTCCTCCTCACCCCGTTCTGTAGACAACGCTTCGATGGTTTCTATGATGAGGTCCACGGCCTGTTGTTTTTTATTATCTTCCTCTTTTGGTGCGGCCTTTGCCGTCATGCCAGATACGGACCGGCCAGTCGCTCTTTTGTGGTGGCGCCTCTTGCTTTCTTGTTCCCGGACCAGGTCATCGTAATAAATGAATTCGTCACAATTTGCGATCAGCAGATCAGAGGTGGAATTCTTGACTCCCACACCGATTACCACCTTATTGTTTTCACGCAGCTTGCTCACCAGCGGTGAGAAGTCCGAGTCACCGCTGATGATGACAAAGGTATCCACATGTGATTTGGTATAACAAAGGTCAAGCGCGTCGACGACCATACGGATATCGGCGCTGTTCTTACCGGACTGGCTCACGTGGGGAATTTCTATGAGCTCGAAGGAGGCCTGGTGCATGGCGGCTTTGAAATCCTTATAACGCTCCCAGTCGCAATAGGCCTTTTTCACGACGATGCCGCCTTTCAGCAGTAAGCGCTCAAGGACTTTGGTGACATCAAATTGTGCATACTTGGCATCACGCACACCCAGGGCAATGTTTTCAAAGTCGCAGAACAATGCCATGTTCTTGGTCTCTGGTGTTCCGGCCATAATTAGATCTCTGGCATATTGGGCGCTACGGATTCATGACGATAGAGTTGCTTGGGAAGCTTAGGCCACGGCGACCGGAAACGCCAATACCTCCTGAATGTTCCGGGCACCGGCGGCAAGCATCACCAGCCGGTCGAATCCCAATGCACACCCCGCGCACGGCGGGAGCCCATGCGCCAGCGCGTCCAAAAGCCGCTCGTCGATCGGCATTTCGGGCGCCCCTGAACGCCGGCGCCCTTCGAGGTCCGACTCGAAGCGCCTGCGCTGCTCAATCGGATCCGCGAGCTCGTGATAGCCACTGGCCAACTCCATACCGTGAACGAAGAGCTCGAAGCGTTCCGCGACCGGCGGATCATCGTCTCGAATACGCGCCAATGCCGCTTGCCTGACGGGGTAATCGTAGATGAAACATGACTGTCCCTTCCCGAGTCTCGGCGCGACCACATGACTGAGAATCAAGTCGAGATAAATATTCGGATCGTGCATTCCGTCGCCGCCTAGGTGTAAACCCAAGCGCTCCGCATGCAACGCTAATTTACAGGGTTCCTCGCGGTGGGGATCGAAGCCCGCGTGGGTTACGAACGCCTCGGCATAGCTCATACGTTGACACGGTCCGAGATCGATCAGATCCGCAACCAGCGATTCGGCCTCATCCATGAGCGCATGGTGATCGTGATAGGGTTGATACCATTCGATGAGCGTAAACTCCGGGT
This sequence comes from Pseudomonadota bacterium, assembly GCA_030859565.1. Classification (NCBI taxonomy): domain Bacteria; kingdom Pseudomonadati; phylum Pseudomonadota; species Pseudomonadota bacterium. The sequence goes on along the minus strand of JALZJW010000085.1, from coordinate 1,672 downwards.
TGTGCACGCGGCCGGACTCGCCGTCGCGGAATACCCGGGCGATCTGATAGATGGGCCCGCGCCCCGAGGCCAGCAGGCGTTTCATGGCGAATTCGGGCGAGGTTTGCAGGTACAGCACCTGGGACGCCGCGGCGCCCGGCAGTTGCAAGCGGGTGCTCAAGCTCAGGAGCCGCGGATCGGTGATCCCGGCGCGGCTTAGCACAGGGGTTTCGACTTCCAGGACGGAACGGGCAGCGAAGAATGCGCGGATTTTCGCCAGCAACTCCGCCCGCAGCCTCAAGACCTCCCATGAGGCGCCCGGTTTCCAGGCTGTCTCGCGAGAGGGGCGGGCGCTCGAGATCACTCCTTCGCTCGCGCCACGTAGGCTCCCGTGCGCGTATCGATCTTGACGAGCTCGTGTACCTCGACGAAGAGCGGCACTTTCACCACCGCGCCGGTCTCCAGGGTCGCGGGTTTCGTTCCGCCCGTGGCGGTATCTCCGCGGATCCCGGGATCGGTCTCGGTGATCTCGAGGATCACGAAGTTCGGCGGCGCCACGGACATGGGCTCGCCGTTCCACAGAGTCACCACACAGGTCTCCTGACCCTTTAACCACTGGCGCGCATCGGCCATCATGGTTTCGCTGGCGGATAATTGCTCGAAACTGGCGGCGTCCATGAAATGCCAGTATTCGCCGTCGGAGTAGAGATACTGCATTTCTCGATCGACAACGTCCGCGCCTTCGAGGGTATCTCCCGATTTAAACGTCCGTTCGATCACCCGCCCGGTCTTCAAGTTACGGATCTTCACGCGGTTGAAAGCTTGCCCCTTGCCGGGTTTCACGAATTCGTTTTCGACGATCGCACAGGGACTGCCGTCGAGCATCACTTTGAGCCCCGCCTTGAATTGGTTGGTATTATAGGTTGTCATCTCTATGTCTAAATCCCGGTGCTGATATCGTTGCTTATGATAACCGAAACGCTTCATTCGCAGCAGCGTGCCCAGTGGCAGATCGAGCTGGCGCGCGCGATCTCGCGGCCGGAGGAACTGCTTCGATGCTTAGAACTACCGCCGGATGTCTTTGGTCAGCCAGGAATTTCACGAACAGGTTTCCCGCTGCGGGTAACGCGCGGCTTCGTCGCCCGCATGCGCAAGGGCGATCCCGAGGACCCGCTGTTACGCCAGGTATTTCCGCTCCCGTCCGAGGCAACCGCTGCCAAAGATTTTTCGCTCGATCCCGTCGGGGACCTCGGCGCTCAGATCCGTCCGGGTGTCCTTCATAAGTACCAAGGCCGCGCCTTGTTCATCGTCACGGGGAGCTGCGCGATCCATTGCCGCTACTGCTTCCGGCAACACTTCCCGTATAGCAGCGCCAACGCCGGCTTGGATCGTTGGCAAGGCGCCCTCGACTATCTCCGGGGCGATTCATCGATCACGGAAATCATACTGAGCGGCGGCGATCCCTTGGCGATCACGGACCAGCGCTTGGCCGCGCTGGTCGCCGAGCTTGATCGTATCCGGCATCTCGAACGCTTGCGCATCCATACGCGCATGCCCATCGTGCTACCCGAGCGCATCGACGATCGGCTTCTGGCATGGCTGGGCGCAACGCGTCTTCGCACCGTGATCGTGGTCCACGCCAACCACGGTGCGGAGATCGATGAGGAGGTCAGCGAAGCCATGCAGCGGCTGC
>JALZJW010000084.1 GCA_030859565.1 Pseudomonadota bacterium | reverse complement strand
GATCGTTGAGATCCTCGTACCCGAGCGCCATCCCAACCACCCGCTGTTTGATGAGCGACTCCACCGAGTGCTCGATCAACTCCGGATCCCGGTGATCGATGAAACACCCCGCCAGGCGCTTCAGAATATGCGTCCGCGACTCCACCTCGCGCAACAGCAAACTACCCCCATCGGAGCTGATCCTCCCCCCATCAAACCTCCCTACCACCCGCCGAGCTCCAAGACCGTGAAATTCCATCTGCCACCCGCTACACTGTGTTTCCATAAGGCCGTCCTCGTCATTGTGCATAACATGCTGATCGAACACATATTATGCCACGAGATACGGCCTTTTTCTTGGCTATCGGTGAGAAATCCGGGCTAGGCCGAAGGGACATGCCCGTGACAACGCCGGTCATGCTGTTGGCCGTTGGTAGCCGCGCCGATTCGATCCCAGAAACCGATGAATGTTCGCTCTTCGTGCACGACCGAGAGGCTGGAGATTCGTCGGGTGGAGGTTCCGCAAGCGATGGAGGCTCATGCATGAAGCGGCAACGTCGACCGGGCAACACCGTGCTATCGCTTTTCACGGGGGCCGGGGGTCTTGATCTCGGGCTGGAGGCAGCCGGGTTCTCTATCTCAATTTGCGTGGAGATCGAAGAGGACGCTCGAAGAACACTCACGGCGAACCGTCCTAGCTGGAGGCTCGCGAACCCCAGAGACATTCACAAGATCGAGCCCGAAGGGCTCCTCGCGAAAGCTGACCTTCGGCAGGGAGACGTAGCTCTTCTTGCCGGTGGTCCTCCGTGCCAGCCGTTCTCGAAGTCGGCCTACTGGTCAAACGGTGGCGGGGGAGGGCTGCTTGACCCGCGGGCCAGCACCCTGCACGCGTATCTCAAAGTCGTCGAGGCCGTTCTACCGCGCGTTCTTCTCCTCGAGAACGTCATAGGCCTCGCGTCCAATGGTAAAAATGAAGGAGGTTTGCAGCTTCTTCGGGACGAGCTTCGAGCGATCAACCGTCGGCAAGGCACTGAGTATGACCTGCAGGTCATCCATCTGAACGCTGCCGACTACGGCGTGCCCCAAGTCCGTGAGCGGGTTTTCATCCTCGGAAGCATCGATGGGCGTACGCTCAAAGTGCCGCCTCCGACGCACGGCGACGGAGATGGTCTCGATCCGTACCGTACTGCCTGGGACGCGATAGGCGACCTGGACGAGGAGGACTGGCCGTCTGAGCTTGAACCGACCGGGAAGTGGGCCAGCCTGCTGAAGAGTATCCCCGAAGGCAAGAACTACCTTTGGCATACACCGCGAGGCAACGGTGAGCCGCTGTTCGGATGGAGAACTAGGTACTGGTCTTTTCTCCTCAAGCTCTCCAAGCGCCAGCCATCGTGGACCATTCAAGCCGAACCAGGGCCTGCCACTGGGCCGTTCCATTGGCGCAATAGGATCCTCTCTATCGACGAACTCGCCAGGCTACAAACGTTCCCGAATGGCTATCAGGTCGTAGGGCACAGGCGATCGGCGCATCGGCAGATCGGCAACGCTGTGCCTTGTGCTCTCGGCGAGCTGTTGGGTCTTGAAATACGCCGCCAATTACTCGGCGATCGGCAAGTCCGTCGCCAGCTTCGATTGACGCCCGTCCGGCGCGAGGATTGCCCGCGAGCTCATCCGTGCATAGCTGTGCCGCGCACGTACTTACATCTGCAAGGCGACCATGCCGATCATCCGGGCACGGGACTTGGGCCCGGGAGAATATGGCGAGACGCGAGCACACCGGGATCTGAGGGGATTTAATGTGATATTGATTCGACCAGAAGTGGCAATGTACGCTGCCTTCGCCCGGCTGAACTACAGGCCGTGGTACGCGTTTGCCGAGTTCGTGGACAACTCGTTACAGAGCGCGTTGACTAACATGGAGGCTTTGCAGAGAGCGGCCGGTGGAACCTATCGTTTGCTCGTCGAGATCGACGCGAGCGAGGACGGCGTTGATGTACGCGACAACGCGGCAGGAATCCACCAGCGTGACTATGCCCGGGCGTTCCTGCCGGCATCGCCACCGCCCGACACATCCGGCTTGTCCGAGTTCGGGCTGGGGATGAAAGCCGCAGCGAGTTGGTTCGCCCGCAGGTGGTCAGTCCGAACGAGCGCGCTCGGAGAGCCTGTCGAGCGCACGATCACCTTCGACATTCCGAAGATCGTCGAGACGAACTGCGAGCACCTCGATCCCGTCGAGCGAAACGTTCCCGGTAAAGAGCACTACACGACTCTCACACTTCGCGACCTCCAGGTGCGTCCTCGAGGCCGCACGATCGGGAAGATCAGAGATCATTTACGCAGCATCTACCGGGTCTTTCTTCGAGACGGTGTGCTCGAGCTGCGGCTGAATGGAGAGGCCCTCGCCTACGAGCCTCCGACTTTCCTTCACGCTCCGTTCCACGCGACGCCGACCGCCGAGCCCGTGACATGGCGCAAGGACCTTGACCTCGACCTGGGTGACGGGCATCGCGTCAAGGGCTGGGCTGCGATCCTCGCGCGAGCGAGCGTCACGAACGCCGGGTTTGCCATCTTCCGCCGCCGCCGCCTCGTCCAAGGCAGCCACGGCGAGGGATACCGGCCCGAGACGATCTTCGGTAAGGCGAACAAGTTCGTCTACCAGAGGCTCGTGGGGGAGCTTGAGGTCGAGGGCTTCTCGGTGAGCCATACGAAGGACGGAATCCAGTCGGAGGACTGGGAGGAGGACATCCTGAGCTGGGTGAAGGACAGCCTGGATGCTGAGCCTTTGCCCCTGCTAAACCAGGCCGAAAACTACCGGGCACGCGCGAGCGCCAACCGAGACATGGTCGTAGAAGCACTTGGGACACGAGCCAGGCGATCGCCCAGCATCTCCCTCCGATCATCGACAAACAGATTAGCACCGAGCCTGACGAAGAGCCCCTCGATTTAGAGCTAGACCCGACCCAAGAGGAGACCACGCGTACCGAACAGGTCGAACTCGTTCTCGATCATGCTCACCGCCGTTGGATCGTTATCATTGAACTCGTTTCCGACGCAAGCCGGGAGGCGTGGTATGAACTCGCCGAGAGCACGGCAAGTGGCGATACGACGCGGATTCACATTCGCGTGAACCTCGGTCATCCTTTCATGGTGAGGTTTATATCCCCGGATGGGGACGAGATCGTGCCCTTCACTCGTCTCGCGGCGGCCCTTGCGATTGCCGAGATCACCGCACGCGAGGTCGGAGTGCGACAAGCGGGTACGCTCAGAATGAACCTCAACCAGATACTGCGGTCGGCCCTTTCTGGTCCCGTACAACGAGGAGAGACTCAAAATGCCGGGTCACGATGAGCAGACAGTCGAGGTGCTCCACGGCGGCGAGGGCGCTGCCGGCTGGCAGCCCGCCGTGGGAAACGTTACGTCGCAGTTGCGCGACTACCTATTGAACCGTCACGTTCTTCCGACTCCGGAGAGCGCAGATCGGGTGATCAACGAGGCCGCCCGAGTGCTATCGCAGTGCGCCCCTCCGACTGCGGTGACGCCGGCGCGTACCGGACTTGTATGTGGTTACGTCCAAAGCGGGAAAACCGCTTCGATGACTGCGGTCTCCGCGCTAGCCAAGGATAACGGGTACCGAATCATCGTTCTCATCGCCGGCGTGACCACAATCCTCGTGGCACAAAACCGGGATCGGATGGAGACACATTTACGCGAGGCGGCTCCAGAGTGGACATGGCTGATGCTCACCAATCCTCGTTTACATACAGATTTACCTGCGATCGAGGCACTCGCACAGGAGTGGCGTAGTCAGCAGTACGACGACGACGATCGTCGCACCCTCTTCATTAGCGTGATGAAGAACCATTCGCACCTCCGAAAACTGGCGGAGCTTCTCTCAAGGGTGGACTTGTCAGACGTCCCCGCCGTCATCTTCGACGACGAGGCAGACCAGGCAAGCCTCAACACGCGTCCGAACGATCCCGTGGCGAGTTCGACCTATAGAAACATCGAGGCGCTTCGACATGCGCTGCCACGCCACACGTTCCTCCAGTACACGGCCACGCCGCAGGCCCCGCTCCTGATCACGCGCATCGACTCGCTCTCGGCGGATTTCGCGGAACTCGTATCCCCCGGAGAGGGGTACACTGGCGGGCAGGAGTTCTTTCTCGGTCAGACTCCGCGCGTCGAGAGCATCCCTCATTCGGATATCTTTCAGGACGGTCATCTCCCGCAGGAGCCGCCACAGAGCCTTCTTCTCGCGATGCAGGCATTCTTCGTGGGCGTAGCGGCGGGACGCCTTGGGCCTATGAAGACGCACCGCTCGATGCTTATTCACCCTTCGAAGGCGACTCCTACCCATCGCCGATACTATGATTGGGCTGTCGGCCTCAAGGATGCGTGGCATAGGGTTCTGCTGGTTAGCAACGAGCCAGACCGAGAGGAGCTTCTTAGCGACTTTAGGCAAGCACACTCAGGTCTCGCTCGGACATGCGACGAGCTGCCATCGTTCGAGCAGGTCCAGACGAAGCTAGCCGTAGCGATCAACCAGACTGCAGTGACGCTTGTCAATTCCGTAGACGGTCGCGAAGTCCACTGGCAAAACGGGTATTCCCATATTCTTGTAGGCGGCGAGAAGCTGGGCCGTGGCTACACGGTCAAGGGGCTGACGGTCACGTACATGCCTAGACCGCCGGGTGGCTGGACCGCGGACACGATACAGCAGAGGGCGCGCTTCTTTGGATACCACAGCGAGTACCTTGGCTATTGCCGAGTCTATCTACAACCGAACATACGTGACGTGTACGCTGCCTATGTGATCCATGAGGAGGACATGCGTTCCCGGCTGAAGGAGCATCGCGGACGGCCTCTTCAGGATTGGCGGCGCCTTTTCTACCTCGACCAGCGGCTTGCGCCGACGCGCAGAAATGTTCTCTCGAGCCCTTGGATGCGGGCGAGCTTAAGTAACGGTTGGTTCGCCCCGCGAGCCCCACATATCTCGCCTGAGGACGGTCGACACAACACAACGGTGTTGGCTCAGCTGGACGGGCTTGAATACCAACCGGACGAGCACTATCCACGCCATCGCTACGCAGTTGCCTTTTTGAAGGATATTTTTGAGCGGGTCTTGGTTCCGCTCTCCTATTTTTTCGAGGACGACGCCCTGGGTCTTTGCGTGGCAAACTGCAACCTAAAGACGCTCTTGGATCGGGATGAGCAGACGCGATGTCGTGTCTATCTGATGGACGGAGGTGGAGTGAGGGAACGCGCTTTCGGCAAGTCGTTCCGGCTATTCCAGGGGCCTTCCAGCGCCGGGCCGGAGTCGTACCCCGGCGACCGGGCATTTCGTGATCCAAACCTCCCAACGTTGCAGGTCCATTCGCTGACGCTTCGCGAGGGTGATCGGGTACTCGAAGGTATTCGGGCCGTCGCGATCAGGATAGGCCAATACGAAGCCATCCTCGTGCACGACGACTAATACATGGAAGATCTCCTCGCGCTGTACGGCCGTCTCGCGGATCTCTCAGGCTCTGGGGATCTTTACACGGCACTTGCCGTGGATGGACGGCCGAACTACAGGGTGGCCAAGGATCCGCAAGGAAACCCTACGTTGCTTGTCGCGCCTGAAGCCTCTTGCGGTACCGCAGCGGTGTCTCCGCTTGAGCTCCGCAACCTTTCGTTCCGGCCGCGCTGCGTGTGTCGCGTACGGGTCGAAGGGGCGACCGAATCGGTCGAGTCCCTCGCGGTGCTGAAGTGCACGACTGACGATTCCATGCTCCGTGAGTATTTCTTGCGCTCCCTTTCGGGAATGGTCGCTGCTCTCCCCGACACCCCGACCGAGGGAGATGTCGCTGGCGCAGTCGGGAAGCTGGTCGAGCTGTTTCGAGCGCTGGAAGCGCCTCCACGCACATCGTTGCAAGGGCTGTGGGGTGAGCTGTTCTTGATGGCACTCGCTCCTAAAATCCGTCAAGCGGCCGCAGCATGGCACGCAGACCCTAGCGCGCTCCATGACTTCGTGGCCGGCAGACAACGGGTGGAGGTGAAGTCGAGCACGGGCCCGCATCGAAGCCATCCGTTCCGCCTGGAGCAGCTGCTCCCTCCGCAGGGGACCGACGTAGTCATCGCATCGTTCATCCTCGAGAAGGGCGGGAAAGGGATCTCAATCGCGCAGCTCTGGGAGGAGGTCTCCGGGCGTCACGAGCTCACCGTCGGTCTCCGGGACCGCATCTCTCAGATTCTCGCACTTGGTTTAGGCCGCGACTGGCGAAAGGCGCGACGAGTCGCCTTCGACCCGGACGCGGCCTCGAAGGGGCTCCGCCTCTACGACGCAGCCGTGATCCCGAAGGTAGACCCCGGCTTGCCGGTCGAGGTAAGCGAGGTTCGGTTCAGGTCTGAGCTAACGGACGTGCCGCTGCTCTCGCGCGCAGAGGTCGTGCGGAGGGGTTCTCTGTTCGAGGCGATGTTCGGATAAGGCATGGCACGCGCGCCTCGCTACCACGGCCTTACTCCCAGCTCTGCGCGAGCATCCGAAGCGGCCCGCGGTTCAAGCCGGAAGGCGGGGACGAAACCAGAGCTTCTTCTGCGACGGGCTCTGTGGAGGAAGGGGTTCCGGTACCGTAAGAACAGAGCCGATCTTCCCGGTGCGCCTGACATCGTGTTCCGTGCAGCGCGGGTCATCGTGTTCGTGGACGGTGACTTCTGGCATGGCAAGAACTGGAAGACGCTCAAGGCCAAGCTGAGCCAAGAGCACAACGCCGAATACTGGATCAGGAAGATCGAGCGGAATGCCGCCCGCGATTGGGAACAGAGCCGCGAACTGAGCGCAGGAGGATGGCTTGTGCTGCGTGTTTGGGAGTCAGACGTGCATAGCAATGTAGGTGAGGTCGTTCGCCGCGTGAAATCGGCGCTTGAAAAGCAAGCGTATCTATGGGCTCCCCCCGTTTTGCAAGGTCGAGATCTTGCTGACTGACAACGTGAAAGATTGCACGTATCTATCCGGGCTGTTCAAGGGGATTGGCATGTTACACTCTGGCCATGATGAAATCCGCGCGCCCGTTACCACTATGCTTCGGCAAAATCACCCAACGCCGGTCTGACCCGTTGTCCATCATCATCCTCGGAACTATGAACTCAAGAAACGTCCGTGCCCGAGGCTTCTTGTGAAAATTTCAATGTGGCCTCATCTTTTGGACTGGTGCGGTGAGTCGGCACGCGCCGCCTCCATAGCGTGGCATTCGCGTTGCCTGCGGTGAAAGGGTTGAAAGAAAGGATGTTTTATACGAAATCGAACTGCTGCAAGACCAGCTTGTAGACGAGGATTGAAAATGCGTGATCCCACGGCTTTGATGTGGGCAGAAGCGTGCGAGCTGCTCGCACGAGCGGAGCAGTTGCAGCGGCAATTCTTTTTTATTGGCTCACGCGAACACTGCCCCGCGTGGGAGCCGCCGGTAGACATGGTTGAGACCGAGCGCGAAATTTTTGTGTGTGTTGCTTTGCCCGGCGTCAGCGCGCAACAGATTGAAATCCTGTTCGAAGCGGACAGTCTGGTGATTTCCGGTGAAAGATTGCTCCCATCGGGAATGCGCGCGGCAGTGATACACCGGCTGGAAATACCGCACGGGCGCTTCGAGCGCCGAGTCGCGCTGCCAACCGAAGCAGTAGAACTGAAACGGCGAGATCTCATCGATGGTTGTCTTATTCTGACACTAGGTAAGGCGTGATCGAAACCATGAACGCTGAAAACGTGAATGCCGAATTGCGAGGCGACCAGAAACCTGAAGCAAGCGGTGCGCAGGCAAGCGCCGAGATGCGTGATTTCCCGCGCCTGCCGGAGCACGCCATACCGATTGTGCCGGTACGCAACCTGGTGCTGTTCCCCGGGATCATCCTTCCGCTGACGGTTGGCCGCAAACAGTCGGTCGCCGCGGCGCAAGAGGCGACACGGGGAGAGCGCCCTATCGGAGTCGTCTTGCAACGCAACGCCGAAGCGGAATCTCCCACCCCGGACGATTTGCACTGGGTGGGAACGGTGGCCAACGTAGTGCGCTACATTACTGGCCGCGACGGAACGCATCATCTGATCTGCCAGGGCGAGCAGCGTTTTCGCATCACGCAATTCATCGAAGGCTACCCGTTTCTGGTCGGCCGTATTGAACGCATCGAAGAGCCGGCGCAGACGAGCCGCGAGATCGAAGCGCGAATGTTGCAGCTCAAAGAGCGCGCAGTCGAAGCGTTACAACTGCTGCCGCAAGCGCCGGAGGAGCTTGGCAGTGCGCTGCAAGGAGTGGAATCCGCCTCCGCGCTCGCTGACCTCAGCGCGCACTTCATGGACCTGAAACCCGCGGAGAAGCAGGACATTCTCGAGACATTCGACGTGCAGGCGCGGCTTGACAAAGTATTGGCGTTTCTCGCCCACCGGCTCGAGGTCTTGCGTCTGTCGCGCGACATCGGACAACGCACGAAGGAAAGCATCGACGAGCGGCAGCGCGAGTATCTGCTGCGCGAGCAACTGAAGGCGATACAAAAGGAGCTGGGCGAAACAGATCAGAACGCGGCTGAGGTGGCAGAGTTGTCTCAAGCGATCACGCAGGCGAAGATGCCGGCAGAAGCGGACGAGCACGCGCGCAAGGAGTTGCGGCGATTGGAGCGCATGCCCGAAGCCGCGGCCGAGTATTCGATGGTGCGCACCTACCTCGAGTGGCTCACCGAATTGCCGTGGTCGATCTTGACTGATAGCACCGTCGATATTGCAGAGGCGCGCAAAATTCTTGATGAGGACCATTACGGCCTGGCGAAAATCAAGCGCCGCATACTTGAGTACCTCGCGGTCCGCAAGCTCAATCCCGAGGGCAAGAGCCCGATCCTTTGTTTTATCGGGCCGCCCGGCGTCGGCAAGACTTCGCTCGGACAAAGCATCGCGCGAGCGACCGCCCGCAAATTCATAAGGATCAGTCTCGGGGGCGTGCACGACGAAGCGGAAATCCGCGGGCACCGCCGCACCTACATCGGCGCCTTGCCCGGAAACATCATTCAGGCAATACGCAAGGCGGGAACGCGTAACCCGGTGTTCATGCTCGATGAGATGGACAAGCTCGGCGCCGGGTTTCACGGAGACCCCTCTTCCGCCCTGCTCGAAGTGCTCGACCCCGAACAAAACGCGACCTTCCGCGACAATTATCTCGCGCTGGCGTTCGACCTTTCCAAGGTCATGTTCATCGGCACCGCCAATGTTCTCGACACCATCCCCGGCCCCTTACGCGACCGCATGGAAGTGATCCAACTTCCCGGCTACACCGAGGAGGAAAAAATCGAAATCGCGCGCCGCTATCTGGTGAAAAGGCAGCTCGAAGCAAACGGCTTATCTTCTGAGCAGAGCGGGATCAGCGACGATGCGTTACGTGCGATCATTCATGACTACACCCGCGAAGCCGGCGTACGCAACCTCGAGCGGCAGATTGGCACGGCTTTCCGTAGCGTCGCGATGCGCATCGCAGAGGGTGCGGCCGCGCGCGTAAACATTGAGGCCGCAGACTTGCACTCCGTTCTCGGTGCGAAACAATTTGAAAGCGAAATCGCGATGCGGACGAGCACCCCGGGAGTTGCGACCGGTTTGGCGTGGACACCGGTTGGCGGGGACATCTTGTTTGTGGAAGCGACTCGCGTTCCGGGCAGCGGAAAACTGATTCTTACCGGTCAGCTTGGGGATGTGATGAAGGAGTCCGCGCAGGCTGCTTTGAGTCTCGTCAAATCGCGCGCCGCCGAGATCAATGTTGCAGACGATGCTTTTGGCCAGAAAGATATTCACGTCCATGTCCCGGCGGGGGCGATACCGAAAGACGGTCCGAGCGCTGGAGTCGCCATGTTCATCGCGCTCGCTTCACTGTTGATCGGCAAATCGGTTCGTAGCGACACCGCGATGACCGGTGAAATCAGCCTGCGCGGTCTCGTGCTTCCCGTGGGTGGGATCAAGGAAAAAGTGTTGGCGGCGGCGCGTGCCGGAATCAAAACGGTGCTTCTGCCTTCGCGTAATCAAAAAGATCTGGAAGACATTCCGGAGGCCGCGCGCAATCAATTGACTTTTGTCTGGATCGAACGGGTCGAGGACGCGCTGCTGGCTGCACTTTCGACTTGATCGCGGCCTTCCTGGTACGCATCACAGGCGCCCGCAGCCGGCGCCCAGGGCGTTGATATGACTTCCGCTTACAAGTCCCGCGCCGAGGACGCAATGAAATGGAAGCGGAATAAAAAGGAGAGCGTAATCCTATTACAGCCATACTTTGCGTCGAGCACCTCGCTGTAATTCTTACCGACATTTGTAAAAGCTTCACCCCGAGCAAAGACTTCGGCTAAATCCATATACCCTAATCGCTGGAACAATAAGATAATTCTGCCTTGCTGGGGGTGGTACGGAGATTGTCTGATTATCGATTACGGGGCGGCGGCTCGCGAAAAAAATCAATGATTCTGAAAGGAGGTAGAGAAAATGTATCAAGTTAAAGAATTCAATCTGAGCAGGCTCAACGGGATCTCCGATCGGACGCTGGAGATGCATTTCAAGCTTTACGAAGGTTATGTCAAGGAAACCAACCGGCTGACGGAGGCGATCGCAGAGATCTTGAAAGATGGTCGGGTTGACCAGGAAGAGATGCCAGCCTACTCAGAACTCAAGCGCCGTCTCGGGTTCGAATATAACGGCATGGTCTTGCATGAGTATTACTTCGGCAACTTGAAGAAGGATGGCGGGGAAGATCCGGCACGTAACTCAGCATTTCTTCAGGCTGTCGAATCGAGCGTTGGCAGCTTTGATCTTTGGAAGACGGACTTCACCAGCGTCGGCAAGATGCGCGGGGTCGGATGGGCGATTTGCTACCTGGATCCGCTGCGGGGCCAGTTGTCCAACCACTGGGTCACGTTGCATGAAGTCGGAAACGTGGCCGGCTTTATCCCCGTGCTCGTCATGGACGTCTGGGAGCATGCGTTCCTGCTCGACTACAAACCGGCGGAGCGGCCGAAGTATATCGAAGCCTTCTTCTCCAATCTCAACTGGCAGACGGTAGAAGAACGCCTCTCAGAGTTCGTGTCCTTTTTAACCAACTAACGATTGATAAACGATCGATAGCAGGAGGAACAATGAAACGTAAAGCTTCAGCGGTATGGAAAGGCGGTCTCAAGGACGGGAAAGGCACAATTTCGAGCGATAGTGGTGTGTTGTCAGACACTCAGTACTCCTTCAGCACCCGCTTCGAGCAGGGGGTGGGCACCAATCCGGAAGAGTTGATCGCCGCCGCCCATGCGGGCTGTTTCTCGATGGCCCTCTCGGGTCAGTTGGGAGATGCCGGCATGACAGCCGAGAGGATCCACACCACGGCCAATGTGACTCTGGATAAGACGGAGGCGGGATTCACCATTACGGCCGTCCATCTGGAGGTGATGGCGAAAATACCGGGAGCAGATCAGCAGGCATTTGAGACCGCGGCGAATAACGCCAAGGCAGGGTGTCCGGTCTCGAAGGTGCTGAATGCGAGAATCACGATGGACGCTAAGCTCGAAGCGTAAGCAGGGTCAACACCGGACAGGCGCACCGCGCTCCTCACCGGCGCGACCGGGCTCGTGGACAGCCACTGCCTCGCACTGCTCCAAGACGACGCCTGGGACCAGGTGGCGGTGCTTGGCCGGCGGGAGGTCGCACCGCAAGTTGGTGCAGCGGGTGGTCGCCTTCGACCGGCTCGCGGAGCGCCATCGCATCATACCGTTGCCGGATCCGGGCATACAGAGCTTTTCACGAAGAACGCGGCGATTTCCTCGCGGCGCGTCTCTGCATCCGCATAGCCCAACTCCAGTAATCGTCTCAGGTAGTCTGGCTGAAACATTAATACGCTTAAGATATCGTTCGATCGGGTCTCTTGCGTGCCCAAACCTCGGGTCATGAAGCGGAAGGCCCTTGGAAGCTCGCGCTCATAGGTATTCGCGAGCTTACCCAGATCGCGTGAGGGCCTCAGCAGCAATAGGTCCACACAACGCAAACCACCCCGATTTTGGAGCGGCAGGTGCTTAACCAGCGAGTTGATACGCTCGATACGCAAGGCATCGTTATCCAAAACATCGAGGAAGACCGCATTATACAGGGCACCAACCACTTGCACGGGAGGTGGATAGCCGTTGATATTGGGGCAATCGGCTTCTTCGCCGGACGGTGTATATTTTGTCGAAATCGCCAAGATGCGATCGGCACCCAGGCGCACCGCCGGCGACAGCGGTGCAGTCATTCTGATCCCCCCATCACCGTACCAGCATCCGCCAATATTCACGGCCGGGAAAAAAAGCGGTAGCGAGGCAGAGGCTAAAACATGATCTAAGCACAGCGTGCAGGGGATGCCCTTACGGTGGGCGCGGGTCCAGGGCACTAAATTTATCCCCTGGACCCAGGTTACCGACTGGCCCGTAGAATAATTCGATGTCGTGATCGCGACCGCACGCAGGCGGCCTTCTATCAGATTCTCGTGAATGCCGGCCATCGCACCAGACACCGGTTTCAATACCTGCTCCAATAAAGCCTGCAACGGAGCGGCGTCGACCAGGCTACGGATCTCCATGACATGCGAAGCCCTACCCATGAACAGGCGCGCGCTCCAACGGGCGACGTGACCTGCAATAGACCCGGCGTCGACTCGAAATACATGATCTATAGTAAGCGTCTCCCAAACGGCCGCTAGGTGTTTGACCTTCTCTCCGAATGTCCCTTGGTGATTGGCCAGGTAGGCTGTGTTGATAGCCCCGGCCGAGACTCCAGTCAAGATCGGGATTTCGAGATCGGGGTAATGTTCCGCCAGCCACCGCAGAAATCCCACCTGATAGGCGGCCCTAGCGCCCCCACCGCTGACGGCCAATGCTAGCGTGCCGCGATTATTTTCTTCTGCTATTCCGTGTTTCATTTCTGCTGTAATGCTAAAGGTGAGGGGGGCGATCAAAATAAGAGTCGGTGCGTTGAGGTATCGTAGGGCTTTTTTTAACCAGTTGGTGCCCGGGGCCGGAGTCGAACCGGCACGGGGTTACCCCCGAGGGATTTTAAGTCCCTTGCGTCTACCTGTTCCGCCACCCGGGCATTATGACGTTAGGCGCTTGCGTTTTGGTGGAGGCTGGGGTCGGAATCGAACCGGCGTACACGGCTTTGCAGGCCGCTGCATAACCACTCTGCCACCCAGCCGAAAACCATGTGGTCGTTAATCGTAGGGTAGGGGAAAATAACAAACCCCGAACCGGTCGGGGTTTCGTCGGGAGCCATTGGAGCGGGAAACGAGACTCGAACTCGCGACCCCAACCTTGGCAAGGTTGTGCTCTACCAGCTGAGCTATTCCCGCGTTAGGCGTCATTCTAATCCGGCAACATCGTGTGTCAAGGAGCGGGGGCGTTTTTTAATCGGCACGGGATTGGCGTTTCTTGAGCTCCGGCCATGCTAACCAAAGGTAAACACACATCGACCACAGGGTTAATACCGCGGCAACGTAAAGCAGAGCGAATCCGACGGCATAGGTAGGCACGGGGCCAATAGGATCTCGATAAAGGAGCATTATGAGCGCGATCATTTGCGCCGTCGTTTTAAACTTGCCGAGCGAGGAGACGGCAACTTTGGCGCGCGCTCCGAGCTCGGCCATCCACTCGCGCAGCGCGGAGACGGTGATTTCGCGTCCGATGATGACCGCGGCCGGCAGGGCCAGCCATACCGAGGGGTCTTTTTGCAGCAGGAGCACCAATACTATGGCCACCATCAGTTTGTCGGCCACAGGATCTAAAAACTCCCCTAACACGGAGGTCTGGTGCAAACGGCGGGCAAGATAACCATCGAGCCAGTCGGTCAGAGCGCCTAATGTAAAGATCACCGTCGTAGCGATATTCGCGGATTTCACCGGCAGGTAAAAGACGATCACAAAAACCGGAATTAGGCCGATCCGAATGACCGTGAGGGTATTCGGTATATTCATGCGGTTTCGTGGAGATGACGGTAGATCTTGGCGGCGAGCTGTTTGCTGATTCCTTTAACCGTACTGAGGTCGTCTATTCCCGCTCGTTCGATCCCTTGGAAACCTCCAAAGTGTTGCATCAAGTCACGGCGGCGTTTCGGGCCGATGCCTTCAACTACTTCAAGCGGCGACACGTTTCGAACCTTGGCGCGCTGCAGACGATGTCCGGCGATCGCGAAACGGTGCGCCTCGTCCCGGATCTGTTGTACGAGGTGCAGCGCCAATGAGTCCTTCGGAAGGCTTAAAACCTTCCGCTCGGCGCCGACGATCAACGTTTCGAGCCCCGGCCGGCGAGAGGGTCCCTTGGCCACGGCGATAATCAGGGGCCCTTTGATATCTAGGGATTCGAGCACTTCCCGCGCCCGCGACAGTTGCCCTTCACCGCCATCGATCAAAAGCACATCGGGAAGCGGGCGGGCCTCGCGCAGTCCTCGAAGGTAATGGCGCTGCAACGCTTGTGCGAGTGCGGCATAGTCATCCCCCGGCGTTACGCCCAAGATACTGAAACGGCGGTAACCGGTTTTCACGGGGCCTTCCGCATCGAAAACTACACAAGAAGCGAGCGGCGCTTCTCCGCGCGTATGACTGACGTCGAAGCACTCCACACGCCGGATCGGTGCCTCGATCGCTAAAGCTTGCTGTACTGCTGCGAGGCGTTCGAGCCAGCGGGCTTGGTTGGCAGTGCGCTGTACCAGCGCAAGTTCCGCATTTTGTACCGTCATGGTGAGACAGCGTGCGCGCTCACCACGGACGCTGTGGCGGATCGCTACCTTTTTCCCTGCAAGTTGCGACAAGGCACGCGTCATCAATGCGATCTCCGGAAGTTTTCCGTTGACCACGATCTCCGGTGGAATCGTCCGATCTGCTCGGTCGGTAAGATAATACTGTGGTAGAAAAGCGGCGAGTATATCAACAGGCCCGGCGCCGCCTCGATACGTGAGGTGATAGGCCTTATGACCCAAAATGTGCCCTGAGCGCACAAAGAGTACTTGCACGCATGCGTTCCCGTCCCGAGTCGCGCCAGCCACGAAGTCGACGTCATTACTGCCGCTCGTGATGCACTGGCGTTGTTGCACCTGCTTTAGTTGATTGATTTGATCACGGATGCGCGCGGCTCGCTCGAAAGCCAACCCCGCCGAAACGGCCTCCATACGCTCGATTAGACTATCAATCACGCGCTGGTTTTTCCCCTTTAAGAACAGGACGGCATGATCGACGTCCTCGCAATATGCCGCGGTTGAGATAAAGCCGACGCAAGGCGCACTGCAACGCTTGATTTGGTATTGAAGACAGGGTCGGGTTCGATTCCGGAAAAAGCTATCCTCGCATGGCCGGATCAAAAACAACTTCTGCAGGAGGTTGATGCTAGCGCGCGCCGAGGTGGCGCTCGGGAACGGTCCAAAGTATTGACCCGCGCCGGCGCGGGCGCCTCTATGAAACGCTAATCGGGGAAATTCTTGGTCGCTCGACAGGTAAATATACGGGTAGCTCTTATCATCGCGTAACACGATGTTATAGCGTGGGTTAAGTTCTTTGATGAGATTGCTCTCGAGGATAAGCGCCTCGTTCTCCGTGTGGGTGACGGTGACCTCAACGGCGCACACTTGGCCGAGCATCGCGCGCGCCTTGGGACCCACGCGGCATTGCGAAGTGAAGTGATCGCTGACGCGCTTTCTGAGATTCCTGGCCTTCCCAACGTAAATCGCCTTGCCCGCATGGTCGAGCATCCGGTAAACGCCGCAGCGTGTCGTTAACGTCTCAGTATACGCTTTTCCGTCGAAATGACCCGATATATTCTCCATGCTAGTTGCCGCCATTTATAAAGTAATACATTAATAATATGTTTTAGTTCATTTATATATAGCATGTAATAATGGCAATACCCGTCTCAAAGTTCCAGTGAGCTCTTGCGGTCTGGCGGAGATCCACGTTTCGATATGACACAAAGAAAACCAGTCACCTTGGTCGATTTCGGACGCGTCCAGGGTAAACGGACCGTCATCTTCGCAGCGAAAGACGCGTACGAACTCCCAGCCGGTATCCACGCAAGCTTGTAAGTCTAGGAGCCGTGTGAGAGGTACGTCCTGGCGCACACCGAGTTCTTCGCATAATTCTCGATGAGCACATCTCTCATAGGTCTCGCCGGTGCACAGATGGCCGGCCGCCGAGGAATCCCATAACCCAGGCGAGCATTCTTTGCTCAAGGACCGTTTTTGTAAGAAAAGACGTTGTTTTGAATCGAAAACCAATACATGGGCGGCTCGATGCCTAAGGGAGAATTTATGGATATCCTCCCGGCTCATGCGCCCGATCACATGGTCGTTTTCGTCGACGGCATCCAAGAGCTCAATCACGCCGGTCTTTAGGCCGCCGGCGCAGCCGAGATAGGTTGTTGGGTCATAGACTCTCATCATATTCAAGCTGCTTAAAGATTAATCTTCCATCGCCGTTACACGAAAGCAGATTCCATGAACCGTAAGCGATGACGAAACTTTCCCGTTTGCCAAGGATAGGCGAACCTAGCAGGCAGCATAAGCATGTCTGCCGCATAAGGGCAACGCCGTACAGGAGAACGCTGCGCTTCGTCGGCTCGCGAGAGCCGATCGCGCCCAGGCCCTGGGGATGAAAGTGACCGTGCGTTTCGGGGACAGTAATATATCACCCCCGGTCGATCATGACCGGATTGCTACGCTGCGTCAGGCGATCTATAACGGCGATTACAACTTTGCGTCGATTCGCGTCGCGACCAACCTCTATCGCGTCGAATCGGAGCTGTTCGGTAGTTTAGCGAAATCACCTGGTGGCATCACGACCCGGTACGTTCCGGTCAGCGACGCCG
>JALZJW010000083.1 GCA_030859565.1 Pseudomonadota bacterium | reverse complement strand
CGATGTTCAACATCAGGCCGGTAGCGCGCATGAACAGGAACATCACCAGGATGGCGAAGATCGACGGGATGATCGCCATCAGCCGTGCGGTGCCGCTGCGGAAGACGACCAGGAAAGCGCCGAAAATCACGACTACCGTGAGCGCGAAGCTGTGTACCAGCGTCGGCACCAAGTTCTGCGCCGTCTTGGCGTTGAGGGGCGCCAGGCCGACGGTATCGAGCGCGAACTCGGCGAGCGCCGGGGCCGCCGCTACCGTCTCGCTCCAGATCCGCCGCACCGAGGCGTTGAGGCGCTGGAAGCCGGGCTCGTCGATGGCGTGCGAGATCACGGTCACCTGCGCCTGCGCCAGCTCGTGCGGCTGCACGAAGCGCTGCAGCATCGGCTCCTGCGGCACCAGACCCTCGAGGTCGGCGGCGAGTTGCTCGACCGCCGCCGGGTCTCGGGGCCAGGCGTCGCCCTCGCCGCTCAAATAGCGGATCAGGCGCAGGATGCTCGTCGGACCGATCGCGGCGCCGACGTCGGGATCGGCCTCGAGCGCCTGCTGGAAGCGGTGTAGCCCGTTGAGCACGTCGGGCTCGGAGACGCTCCCGAGATCGCCGCGCAGCCACACGTGGGTGACCGAGAGCCCGGGCGTGATCGGACCGAGGCGTTTGCTGTCGCGGTAGAGCGGCGCCGAGTGATTCATGTGCTCGACCGGATCGGTAAGCAGCGGCATCGGCGCCAGCAGGCCCGGGAAGCCGAACAGCGCCGCGGCGCCAGCGCCCGACAGGGCCAACGCCGCGCCGACCAGCGGCCAACGCCAGCGGTAGCTGAAGCGCGGCAGCCACGCCGCCAGGCGGTCAAAGCCGATGCTCGCGGCGCGCCGCTCCTGCTGCGTCGGCGTGCGCAGCACCGCTTGTAGGGCCGGGAAGAGCGTGAACACGATCACCCAGGAGGCGGTGACGCCGACGGCGACCCAGATGCCCATCTCGCGGATGGGCCGGATGTCCGACACCGCCAGCGCCGCGAAGCCGGCCGCGGTGGCGAACATCGAGGCCGTGCAGGGGACGAACTTGTTGCACAGCGCGAACACCTGGTGCATGCCGATCGGCCGCTCCGGCGGGCGTTCGACGAAGCGCGAGTGCAGGTAGACGAGCGTGGCCGTGGCGGTGACCAGGACGGTCATCGGTACCATCGGCGAGACGATGGTGAAAGTGCCGCCGGTGATCCCAACGTAGCCGACCGAGACGGCGAGACAGACGCCGAGCGTGATGAGGAACGCGCCGAGCGTGCGCGCCGAGCGGTAGAGGGCGACATTCAGCGCGATGACGAAGGCGGTGAAGAGCAGGAAATAAATCGGCGCGGAGCGCTGCGTCTCATCGAGATACACGTTGACATACGGCTGGCCAAGCCGGTGCAGGCCGGCG
Source organism: Pseudomonadota bacterium (assembly GCA_030859565.1). Lineage (NCBI taxonomy): Bacteria > Pseudomonadati > Pseudomonadota > Pseudomonadota bacterium. The sequence goes on along the minus strand of JALZJW010000083.1, from coordinate 15,613 downwards.
ATGGGACCGAGGCGCGCCGCGACGCCGGCGATCGCCTGCTCGACCTCGTCGAGCAGCAGCAGGCGGTCGGCGCTGCCGCGCACCTCGAAGATCAGTCCGAGCGCGATGTAGCCGCTGCCGAGCAGTCCCTGGCGGCGGAACTGGTCGGTGCCGGTGGCGAATTGGCGCAAGGCGGTGAGGCTCTCGGGGGTGGGCTCGAAGCCGGCCTTGGCGCGCCGGTACACCGACAGCACCGAGTTGGTGGTTACGCGCGGGTTGGTCTGGATGGCGCGCTCGAGCGCATCGAGCTTGGTGATCACCTCGGGCGCGAGCGGGTCCGGCGCCTCGACCAGCAGCAGCGCGTACTCGCCGCCGCCGAACACCTGCTCGAAAGCGCGCGTGGCCACGTAGTCGGGATCGGTGGCGACGATCAGCCTGTCGATCGAGTTGTCCTGCCCGACCTTGGCGGCGTAGTAGGCGCTCGGCGGAAGGAGGAGCGCATAGCAGGCAATTACCCACCAGCGCCGCGCGATCAGCGCCGCGAAAAAGCGCGCCAGCGCGCCGGCTTCGGTCGAGGTATCGATGGCGAGTCGCTTGACGCTCATGGTTCTGACACCGAATCAAACTCGCATATGCCCTTATCCCAATAGCTCGCTACAAAGCGGTAAAAGGAGGCTTCTCAAGAGCGTTCTGCTGCGGGCGAAAAAATCATTGATGGCGCCACAGCAAAAATAAAAACTAAATCGTATGGTCACCCGCTTTCGAGTTTCGCAGTGGAGGACGGCGAGGCGATGCACCGAACGCGAGCCATGCAAGCCCGATAAGCGCGCTGGCGAGCGAGGCAAAGAGGATGCCGATCTTCGCTAGCTCCAGATGGTTGGGATTGTCAAAGGCGAGCTGGCTGATGAACAGCGACATCGTGAAGCCAATGCCGCCCAGCCAAGCGGCACCGAGCAGGTGGCGCCACTTAACCTCGGGCGGCAGTCGGCCTACTCCTAGCCGGATCGCAAGCCAACTAAATCCGCTGATGCCAACGAACTTGCCGAGCAGGAGGCCGAGCGCAATGCCGAGGGTGATAGGGTGACTCAGGTTGCTCACCAGATCGGCGTTGCGAAAATCAATGCCCGCGTTCGCGAAAGCGAAGAGTGGCAGAACGACGAAGGTCACCCAGGGGCTCAGCCCGTGCTCAGTGCGGTGTAGCGGGCTCTGGACGGCTTTCGAGTCGCGCTCCAGGTTGGCCGCGATCGTGGCCATGTCGTGACTGCTCAGCGGATCGCTCGGTGTGCTGAGGTCCTCGGCATGCGCGCGGAATGCCGCCAGCAGCTGGGACACCCGCGCGTCATACTGTTCGGGCGTGCGTGCCGGGCGCGCCGGGATCGTGAACGCCAATAGGATGCCCGCTATCGTCGCATGGATGCCCGAGCGCAGCATGAAATACCAAAGGATAACGCCAAGCACCCAATAGGGCAGTTGCTGGCGTATACCCCCCTGATTGAGCAGTATCAGGACACCCCATGTGGCGGCCGCGCTCACGAGGGCGCCGGTGTCCAATTCACCCGTATAAAAGATTGCGATCACCAGTACCGCACCAAGATCGTCGGCGATTGCCAGCGCCATCAAAAAAATTACCAGGCCGCGCGGCACACGCCAGGCGAGCAAGACAAGTACGCCAATCGCAAATGCAATATCGGTCGCCATGGGGATGCCCCAGCCTTGAGCTGCCGGGGGCTCGGGATTCAACGCCAGATAGATCGCGGCGGGTACAACCATTCCGCCGATGGCAGCGAAGATCGGCAGGGCCGCATCCCGGAGCGACGCCAGCTCGCCGACGAGCACCTCGCGCTTGAGCTCCAGCCCGACGACGAGGAAGAAGAGCGCCATGAGTCCGTCGTTGATCCAGTGATGTAGCGTTTGCTCGAGGGTCCATGCGCCCATGCCAATGGTCATCGGCTGCTCCAAGAACTGGGCGAGCGGCTCCCCGAGCGGGGAATTCGCGGCGATCAGCGTCAGAACCGTTGTTCCCATCAGCACAAGGCCGCCCGCCGTCGCGCGACGCAAGAAGTCTTCAAGCGGGCTTAGAATACGGCCGAATAGTCGCTCCAGCGGATACTCGCCAAACACCTTCGTTGCCTCGGGAGGACGGACGTTCATATTCTCTTGGCTCGGAAAAGTGACGTGCGTACGGCGTCACAGGAGCATTTGCGGGCCAGCCGATTTATATTCTCGCTTCGTTATAGTGAGCCGCACTTCACCAGGTAAAACACAAGACGTTAAAAAGTTCAAACGTTCTTGTTTTGTGAGTCACAACGCCTGCTTAGCCCCTCATCCCGCTGGGCCTCCCCGATGTGCGTCCGGGCTGGCTAGGCCGGAAACCAACCTTCTTGCCGTGCGGCCGTGGCCGGTGCTTGTTTATGGCATCGGAACCGGCACGTCCGCGCGGCCCGTTCTGACCCCGCTGCAGCGGCTTGGGTTTACGCGCCCCCGGTTCGGGGCTGGTGGGCTCGAGCCCCGGGATCACCTGCCGGTCCAGCTTCTGGGCGGTCAGCCGCTCGATGCGCCCGAGCTTAATCCCATCTCCCGGCCCTACCAACGAGATGGCGGTACCGGTAACGCCGGCGCGGCCGGTGCGCCCGATCCGATGGATATAGTCCTGTGCAACCATGGGAAGGTCGAAGTTGATCACATGACTGATATCCTTGATGTCGAGCCCACGGGCGGCCACGTCGGTCGCGACGAGGACCCGCAGCTTACCCCTACGCAGGCGTTCCACGGTGCGATTCCGGGCGCTTTGGCGCATGTCCCCGTGTAGGGCAGCCGCCGCGTGCCCATCCGCTTCGAGGGTTCCGGCCAGGTTTTCGGCCCCGCGTTTAGTCGCGGTAAAAATGATGGCCTGGTAGACTTTGGTATCCTGTAACAGGTGATCGAGAAGGGCGTGCTTGTGTTTCGTATTATCGAAACGGTGCATCCGCTGCTCGATCAAGGTGTGGCGCTCCTTGATGCCGGCGATCTGGACGCGCACCGGATGTTGTAACAAGCGCCGCGCGACCCGCAGGATGTCCCCTTCCAAGGTGGCCCCGAACAGCAAGCTCTGGCGCCCGGCCGGGGTGGCCGCCGCGATGCGCTCGACATCCTCGATGAAGCCCATGTCCAGCATGCGATCGGCCTCGTCGAGGACCAGGAGCTCCAGGCGGGAGAAGTCGACTCGACCCCGCTCCATATGATCGAGCAAACGCCCCGGCGTGGCCACCAGGACATCCAGGGGCCTGCCGAGCAGTTGTTGCTGCGGCGGATAGGCGACGCCGCCCACGATGGCCCCGAACGAGCAGCGCGTGAAGCGGCCGAGCTGCCGGATGGATTCGTTGATCTGGTTGGCCAACTCGCGTGTCGGGGTCAGGACTAACACCCGCGGGCCGCGGCCGCGCGCCGTGGATGGCGTCAGCAAGCGCTGCAAGGCGGGCAACACGAAGGCGGCCGTCTTGCCCGTGCCGGTCTGTGCCGAGGCCATGACGTCACGGCCTTCCAGGGCGAGCGGGATAACCTGACGCTGCACCTCGGTGGGCGAGAGAAAGCGGCTGGCTTCGATAGCGCGTAGCAGCAAAGAATCGAGATTTAATTCTTGAAATGACAAAGCATAATCCTCGTCCACCGACCGTCGGCGGAAACTTGAGCCAAGTATCTGAACCGAGTCACAGGGGATCCGCGGGAGCCGCGCCCGGGAGGCACCGGTACCGCAGGTGGAGACACTGTATAGGCAGCTACCGCTGTGGTGAGGGGGAGACCGCCAGGTTCCTTACCGCGTTATTGCCCGCTGAAGGGCGCATTGCATCATTAATAGGGCGGCGGGTGGGAACTATACGCAAGTCAAGCCATGGGTTCAAGGGCGAGCCATAACAATTGAGGCTTACGCCGCTACGGCCGGCTTCGGCCCAGGAGACCTTGTATGGCCTGAATAAGATCTGCGGGCAATAGGACGGTTTTACTGCCGGGTGACGCCGCCAGATCCTTGATCGCCGTAATATAGCGTTCGCCCAAAAGGAAATAGGCGGGCAAATCGCGATCGGAGATCGCATCGGTCACTTTTTTAATCGCTTCCGACGCGCCGCTGGCGAGAGTAATTTGCGCCGCGGCGTCGCGTTTCGCGGCTTCCAAGCGCGCCTCCGCCTGAAGAATGGCCGCCTGTTTCTCCCCTTCCGCCCTGATGACGGCCGCTTTTCGCTCGCGCTCGGCGGCCGCCTGTTTTTCCATCGACGTTTGCATCGATGCCGACGGTTTGATGTCCTGGATTTCAACGGATTTCACCGTTAGCCCCCAGTCGGCCACGTCGTCGGAAATCGACTCTTTCAGTCTCACCTTGATCTGATCGCGTGAGGACAGCGCATGGTCGAGTTCCATCTCCCCGATGATCGACCGCAACGTGGTTTGGGTAATATTCGAGACCCCGGAGCGAAAGTCAGTGATGCCGTAGACGGCCTTGACGGTGTCGGTCACCTTCACAAAGGCGATCGCATTGGTAATGATGACAACATTGTCGCGCGTGATCACCTCTTGTTCAGGTATATCGAGGATGAGATCCTTGGTGGGCACCCGGTAGGCCACCCGATCGATGTACGGGATCAGAAACCGCAATCCCGCCGTCAAGGTCGAGTTGAACTTCCCCAGCCGTTCAACCACCCATTCTTCGCCTTGCGGTACGGTGCGCACCGCTTTGGCGATCGTGACCAGGACAATAATGAATACCGCAAAGGCAATCAGTGTAAATTCTGTAAATTCCACGGTCCCTCCCCGCTATGAAAGCTTTTCGACCTTGAGTGTCTGCCCTACCACGTCCACTATTTTAGCGCGTTCGCCGGAAGCGATCCGTTCATCCGCGATCACCGGCCAGGTCTCCGATCCGAGTATCGGTTTTTGGAATCGGATCGTACCCCGCTGCATCTCGGATACCTCCTGGACGATCAGGCCCCGTTCCCCGACAACGGCCTCCTTTGAGAGGCCCGACAGGGTCCGATGCGGCGCCGGAAATAGCTGGAACCAGAGCACGGCCATCCCGACGGACAGCCCTCCCCAGAGCGAAAGCTGCTGTGCGAGGCTGAGATCGACATAGGCGGCCACGATCCCTACCAGCACGGCCGCGACACCGAACCAGAGGATAAAAAACGTCGGGCCCAAAAGCTCGATCAGCATTAGTCCGATCCCACCGACGATCCAAGCCCACCAAGGTATTTGCATGAGACGAATCCTATTGATGACTAGCGCAAGAGTCAGAATATTGCTCTATAAGTGACTCCTGCGGGGACACTGCCCCATCATCGGTTTCCTCGCGCCGCCACAGGCACCGGCCACCGCTCGCGCGATCGATAATCTCCAGAAGCCTGCGGTGCTCCGTCCGCTCGCCCTCACTAGGAACGATCACGGGTAGCGGCGGCCGCTTTTCGGCGCGGACCGATTCTATTTTCTTTCCGGCGGCGGGCCTAAAGTCATCCAGGAGCAGATCGGCTTGTCCGCCGGTAATCGCAAGATACACATCGGCAAGGATCTCCGCATCGAGCAAGGCGCCGTGCTGTATGCGCGCCGAGTTGTCGACCTGGTAGCGCTTGCACAAGGCGTCCAAGCTATTCTTTTGTCCAGGATGTAACTCGCGTGCCAGGGCCAGAGTGTCGATCACCGCACAGACTTCCTCGATCCGCCCCCACTCCGGCCCGAGCCGCCGGAGCTCGTTGTTGATAAAGCCGATGTCAAAAGCGGCGTTGTGGATGATAAGGTCGGCGCCCCGGATGAAGTCTAAAAATTCCTTCGCGATGTCTGCGAATCGTGGACTGTCCTTGAGTTGCGCCAGGGTAATACCGTGCACCTCCACCGCGCCGGGATCGATGTCCCGGTCCGGGCAAAGATAATAATGAAACCGGCGCTCGCTCACTCGCCGATTGACGAGATCCACACAGCCAATCTCGATGATTCGATGACCCTCTCCCGGCTCGAGGCCCGTGGTTTCCGTATCGAGTACGATCTGGCGCATTAGAGCTTCCTTAGTCTGTCGCCGCGTTCCTATCGCCGCTTGCACGAGCAGCTAAAAGCCGGTCGATCGCGCGATTCGCCAAGCGATCGACCCGCTCGTTTTCAACGTGCCCCGAGTGGCCCTTTACCCATTGCCACTTTATATCGTGGCGCGACGCCGCGGCAGCCAGCCGTTGCCAGAGTTCGACGTTTTTAACCGGCTGTTTATCCGCAGTACGCCATCCGCGCCGCTGCCAGCGCGGGAGCCACTCGGTGATACCGTTTTTTACGTAGACCGAGTCGGTCGTCAACCGGACTCCGCAATGATGCTTCAAAGCTTCGAGGCCCCGAATAGCGGCCATGAGCTCCATGCGGTTGTTGGTCGTAAACGGCTCGGCGCCGCTCAGCGTCTTCTCGTTTCCTTTATAACGTAGCAAGACCCCCCATCCCCCGGGTCCGGGATTCCCGCGGCAGGCCCCATCGGTAAACAGCTCAACGCGGATTCCTTCGGAGGTCTCTTGCGCAAAGCCTGGACGAGCGGCCATGCTAGGGCTTGACGCGCTGCACGGACGAGCCGGCGACGCCACCATGGATAACTCTACGCTGCGCGTGCCTCCGCGCCCCGATCGGCGTCATCGCCTCGATACGCTTTTTCCCGACCAGGAGATACACCCCGCCGAAACCGAGCCAAGCGCCGATACGCTCGCCTATCTCCCATCGCCGCTCGGCCGGCGCGTTAGCCCAGGGCGCGCGCACATTGAACCGGCGCGATTGCACCATATCAAATCCAAGATCGCGCAGCCAAGCTTGAAGGCGCCCCATCGCCAAGAACCGCCCACACCAAGGTACGCGCTTTCCCCACGCGCTGCAAAGGCGCCACAGCCCCCATAAGCTCCATGGATTGAATCCCAAGATCACCACGTGACCTTCGCCCACAAGAACGCGTTCGGTTTCGCGCAAGACTTCCATCCCGTCCGCTTGGAACTCCAAGACATGCGGCAGGACGATCACATCGATACTGCGGGTTTGCAGCGGTAACGCCCCCGCCGCGCATAACGGATGGCCAAGCATTGCGATAGGCGGTTGCGGGTCGATGTTGAGCACGATTCGATGCGCGATGCGGCTGCCCGCAAACAGATCGGCCGCGCCGAGCACCCCGATTTGGACGATATGAAAACCGAACAGGCCCGATAAAACCGGGCCGAGCTGGGCGCGTTCCGCTTGCAATACGGAGTCCCCGAGAGGGCCTTGAAACCATTCCACCAGCCGCGTCCACAAGGAAAGCGATCGATCGTCGCTGATCAGAACCATGATGGATCCGGCATGTCGCGACTGTATACTGGCCTCATCATACTGGCCGCATCGAGGTCATCCACGGAGATAAAAGCATGGTCGATGTCTTTCCGGTCGCTGCGCTGAAAGACAATTATATCTGGTTCATTCGCAACGGGGACATCGTCGTGGTTGTCGATCCTAGCGATGCCGTGCCCGTCGATCAAACCCTGACCGCACAGGGGCTCAAGCTCACGGCCATACTCGTCACCCATCATCACTGGGATCACGTCAATGGCATTGAATCGCTGGTCGAGCGTTACCGCGTGCCCGTCTATGGCCCGAAGCTCGAGACCATCCCCAAATGCCGTCATGGGGTGATCGACGGCGACACGATCGAGTTTCCCGATCTCGATCTATCATTCAAGGTCCTGGGCGTCCCCGGCCATACCTCCGGCGCGGTCGCTTATTCCGGCGCGGAGTTGTTGTTCAGCGGCGATACCCTGTTCACCGCCGGCTGCGGGCGTCTATTCGAGGGAACGGCTGAACAAATGTATACCTCCCTCACCAAGCTCATGAGCCTGCCGCCCCGGACACGCCTTTATTGTGGTCACGAGTATACGCGCGCTAACCTCGCTTTCGCCCGCGCGGTCGAACCCGATAACGCGGCCATTGCCGCGCGCATCCGGGAAACCGCGGCACGGCGTGCCCAAGGATTGCCGACGGTGCCTTCGACCTTAGACCTAGAACGGCAAACGAATCCTTTCGTTCGCTGTTCGGCGCCCGAAGTCAAGCGCGCGGCCGAACGGCAAGCGCGACGGCCATTGTGCTCCGATACCGAGGTATTCGCGGCTTTGCGCCAGTGGAAAGACATTTATTAGGACTGCTAATAAATCTCGCTAGTCGCCAAATGAGTATCTAGATGTCATGCTAAATCATCCTGTTATAGCTTGTTCATCGCATTTTTCTACAGATTTAGCAAACGCTTGAAGGGTTGACACCCCCGTTCGGCCTCCATAGCATCTCTGCAAATGCGACGGGGCAACCATCGTCCAATAATAATAATTTGCACCCCCATCCTCCTGAGCGGCTGTCTGGCGGTGCCGCAGGTAGAGGACCAGGCGCAGTCTCTCCCGCCGCGCACCGCGAACCCCGGCGTATTCGATTCGGCCTACCGCTCGGGGCACCTCGACGAATTACGCGCTCGCCTTAGTCAACGCCTTGCGCAAGCGCCCCTCTCCCACGAACCGGACGATGATCTTTGGGAACGGATCCGGCAGGGATTCACGCTACCCCAGCCGTCCCCGCCATCGAAAGAGTCTTGGCCGGGGCTGCGGCAGGTCTACCTCGACCAGTTGGCCGAGCGGGCGCGTCCATACCTGCATCACATCGTTGTAGAGGTGGAACGGCGCGCTATGCCGACCGAAATCGTGCTGTTGCCGATTATTGAGAGTGCTTATCGTCCGGAAGCGTATTCGCCCCGCCACGCCGCAGGCATCTGGCAGTTGATCCCGGGAACGGGAAAACGCTTTGGTCTTAGACAGAGCGCGTGGTACGACGGACGGCGCGATGTCCTCGCTTCCACCGACGCGGCACTTGATTATCTGGAGAACCTCCATGACCTCTTCAAGGGGGACTGGCTGCATGCATTAGCGGCGTACAACTGCGGAGAAAAAACCGTTCAGACGGCCATCCACCGCAACCGCCGCGCGGGCCGCTCGATGAGTTATTGGTCGCTCGACTTGCCGGCGGAAACGAAAAAGTTCGTGCCTAAGCTCTTAGCGATGTCGAGCATCGTCGCCGCGCCCGCGGAGTATAACGTCAGCCTCAAACCGATCGCGAATAAGCCTTACGTTTCCGAAGTCGAAATCGGCGCGCCTATCCGCCTCGCCCGGGCGGCGGCGCTGGCGCAAATGAGCGTGGCCGAATTGCGGTGGCTGAATCCGGGCGTGATCCAGGACGCGACCGGCCCAACAGGACCGCATAGATTAACATTGCCGGTGAAAAACGCGGATATCTTGAAGCGCAAGATCGCCCACTCGGTAAGACCCCCTCTGGCGGTGGCCAGCGCGCCTCACTCCCTAGCCGCCGTTCTTGCCGGGAAGCCGCGGCGCGCGGGCCTGCGTCACACGATCCGGGCGGGAGATTCGCTGTCGCTAATCGCGAATCAATACCGCGTCAGCGTCCGCCAGATCCTGCGATGGAATCAGATACACCAAAAAAAGGTGTTGCTTCCGGGGGCGGTTTTGTTGATTTATCCGCATCGAAGCGCGGCATAAGCCGCTTGCGGCCGAGGCATCCATTGCGTTTACGGCCACGAGGCGGCCGCGAGTAGATACAGTATCGCCGCCAAATAAACCACCGCGCTCAGCCCGAGATCAATAGAGATCACCGCGCCCAACATCGCGTGCGCCCCGTAGCCCCACCGCCTCGAGCTTCATCAGCACCAGATCGAGATCATCGGCTCAGGCAGCCGGGTGTGCTCGCGTAAGGGGAAGGCCACGTTTTCGAACACCGGGAGATCGGTTAAGAGCGCGCCGCTCTGGAACAGCATGCCCATGCGTTGGCGTAAGCTCATTAACGCTCCTCGCGATAATGCCGTGACCTCCTGCCCGTCGAACGGTAGTGTGCAGGCTCGTCCACCATCGCCGCGCGAACGGGATTCAGTTCGATGTAACGCATGCCGGTGAGCAGATACGTCTTCGCCTGGATGAGTGAGGACTTGTAGCGGCTCTCCCAGAGCGTGCCCGTACGCCGAGACTTCCGGTTGATATACTGCACGTAGCGTCGGCCGAGATGATGAGCTTCGATACCGCCGCTGCTCTCTTGGGGGTGAGGAGCAGGTGCACGTGGGTGCTCATGAGGGCATAGGCGTGTAGCGAACAGCGTGTCTCCTTCAAAGCCTCACCGAGCCAGTGCAGGTAGGTCAAGTAGTCTTCTTCCCCAAAGAAGCACGGCTCGCGGTGGTGGCCGCGTTGCACGATGTGCAGGGGTATTCCATCGAGGTGAACACGCGGGTGGCGGGGCATAAACCCAATATATCATAAACAAACCGAGCCTGGCCCCTATAGTCGGGGAATACATGGTCAAGCAGGCGTTAACCGGCGTAAGCCGGGCTTCAACGAAGCTTAGTATGGGTTCGCTCCTTCAGTAAGTTGCTGGAAGAAGCACAAAAGCGCCACTTGCTTGAACTGGAGCGATGAAAAGTGGGGAGGAAACGAGCTTGGGACGCCCCAGGAATCTATTTTTCAGGAGGCTAAATCGTTACCGAATTTGAAATTCCCGGCTCGATCTAAAATGAGGTTGCGAAGGTTCCCTGCTCGCTGAAATCGGAACGGACGGCAGCTTGTGGATGCCGTCCGTTCCGAACCTGATACGCCCGCGTTAGGCGATGAGGCCCGCGAACCTGAGGAAGTCGCGGATGGTCACGATCAGATCGCCGTCTTTTGGATCGCCGCCGGTCTTGGGGGGCAACTTCACGCCCTTGCTGGGATCCCAGCCGCCCTGCTGCTTGAGGTAGGACTCCGGATCGTTAAGTAGCTGTCCGATGATGGTCTCGCAGACGATGCGGCTACCGAGATCACCCAGCGAGTTGCCGTTGGCGCGCACCTCAGCCTCCTTGAGCACGTAAAACCATAGAGGCGTCCGTTCAAGGAAGCCGCTGTCCTGCAGAACCTGGTTCAGCGGGCCGCTGTTGCCGAGGCGCAACTCGTTCGCGCTCAACGGAGCGATCTCCATCTCCTTCGCGACGCTCTGCCCTGTCGGGATGCTCAGAAGGTAGCCGCGCAGGAGATTGCGCCTAGCCAGGCGCTTCAAGATCGCCTTGATGTCTACGTTGGGCTGAGCGTTGCCCTGGTTCACCAAGTCCCTGAGGGGCGGTGCCAGGCGAGTGTCGATCTTGCGCGCGAAGTGGTCAGGAAATAAGCTGGCCTTGTCGGTGAAACGTTCCCACTCGATGATCCAGTTGAAGGGCAGCACTTCGGTCCCGCCGCGGAACGGCTCGGGGTCCCCGTTGCCCGTGAAAAAGAACAGGTTATCGAAGGAAGCATTATCGATAACAGGCAACTGCCCGGGCGCGGGCCGTCCAAAGTTGCGGTTATGGTCGTAGGCGGCGCGGACCATGGTGTGGCCGAAGCGGTAGGCTGCGACGGAGAACTCCAGAGGCATGTACGGCTTGCCGTTGCGCGGTGCGTAGTGCTTCGGCCTACCGAGCAGGATTTTATCAACGATTCCAGTGAGCGTAACCGTCTTCAGAAAGTCGTTGACGACGAGCCACTGGTAATGCCAGCGGGTCAGTTGCTGGGCTCGCTCGAATAGCTGTGCGTCGCTCCTCTTGCAGCCGTCGTAGTCGTTGGGCTCGTTGGCCGTCACCCATTCAACGACGGCGTTGTGGAAGCGCAGGACAGCGGTGTGGAACTGCGCGATGATGAGGTTCTCGTCGTTGCGTGCATCAGCAATGAAAGCAAGGTTTTTAAAATTTGACTTCTTGCGAAGGTCCTCGGGAAAGTCCTGCTCCTTTACGACACCCTCTTCAATCAGCGGACCAATGCGCGGCAGATCCCGGTTTGGGTCAGTATCGCCTCCTGTGACCTTATCGGGCGGAATGGGAACGCCACGGATGGGAGGGGGTTCGGGAGGGGGGACGGGATTTAGGGCAACCTTGCCGACCCTGAGCTTGATGCCGTCGTACATTCTGCCGGCCTGGGTCGGCTTGCTTGCATCAAACGTCGGCCCGTCGCCGTAGACGCTGTCGAGGTTGACCGTCGGCTGCCGCAGGTTCTTCAGCTCCTTCACGACGTCGGCTGGGGGGAGGGGTTTCAAGTCGGGCTTGGTAATGTCGCTTTTCGCCGAATCCCGGTCCGTGTTCGCGGTCAGGTCGTGATCGACGAACTGGCCCCAATAGGTGTAGACCGGCGGAATCGTCGAATTGCCTGTCGGCTGCAGGGGGTCTTCTCCCGGCGCCAGCGAGTCCTCCACCATCGCATCGCCGAGGGCCTTGAGACCCGCGACGACCTTGGCCGGATCGTCCGCCGGCAAAAGGGCCGCCGGGTTCGTTGCCAGTTTCGGAAAGAGATAGTCGAACGGCGTCGAGAACAGTACCTCTTCGGGTTCGGCCGTGGCGACTGCAGCGCCCGCGGTCCCGGGCCTCGCGAACCCGGCGACCGCGTCCTTCAACAGGGTAATATCCTCCCGCTTCGCGGCCAACTCGACCGTTGGCCGGGACTTGTCCTCCGTAACATGCGCGCCATGCCTGATGTCAGACAAGACTTGCCCACCCCCTTTCATCTCTGCTCCCTTTGCGTCCGTCGTCGTCTTCCCGGGGGACTGTCCTGCGCCAGCCTTGTCCCCCAAAATACCACCGTGTTTTGGATCACTCATCGTCATCGCTTGTCTCCTTGATAGAATGTCATGTCAATGAAAACTGTGTTGTAACGATCGCTGCCGCGGATAGCAAAATCAAACGCCCCTTTTTGCCAATAGGAATCTATCGCTCAGCCAGCGAGTAGTCAAAACGTATAGGATTTTTACAACGCCCTCCTCAAAAGTGAAGTTGTTGCCGACCTCTCCCTGAGCCGACACTCCCCTTTGGCCTGCACGTGTCCGAGACGCCAAACTGTCTCGACATTTGGCACCCAAGGATCGGGGACTTTTCGGGCCATTCATTGAGGACGACATCGTCCATCTTCTTTGTGGTCTCTTCTGCCCCCGGGGCGTTGTCGTCCAGGATATGCCCACCGTGTTTGAGATTCAGCATGGCTTGTCTCCTTTAGAAAAGGTCATTTCAATGAAAATAGTGCTGTAACGATCATTGGGTCGGGCGCAAAGTTCAATATTGGGCAAGAGCCAAAAATCGGGTGTCCGGAATTCAAATGGCTTACAGACTCCCCAACTCTCGGAAAAGCAATATGCGACAAAACCAATAAGCACCGGAAGTTAGACTACTGGGCAGCGGATCTCGACGCTGTGACTTTTTTCACAGAAAATTTGTGAAATATTACCCAAGTCGCACGTCGGTTAGGGCACCACCTGTGCGGGGGCGATGCGGGAGAAGTACTCGCACAGGAAGCTCTTCTTGGACATGACGTTCACACCGCAGAACAGCGCCAGGCCCCGATCGGCCGCCGGTCAATGGAGTTAGATTCTGGGGAATCTCCACAAATGTTATTGTTGGATCAGGGCGTTCAATCAGAAGGTTAGGGGATCCACGTGATGTTTGGCGATCTCTTGGGATGGTCAGCACACCGACCCAAAGGAGATCTCATTATGCAGACCATGCAGGTAATACGTAGACTCCTCCAGCAACGCGCGTAAGGCGGAAAGGTAGCTGCGTAGGTCAGAACCGGCTTCATCGGGTTCCGACGCATGGGTGACGGGTGAATACCTTCAATGAACCACATGGCTTTGCCGGATTAATCGGCGCCATCGGGTATTTGGAGGCCATTTTGTCGGAACCCGATGAAGCCGGTTCCGACCTACCATGCGGTGATGTCGACATCCTGGGTTTAGCAAGTGGAGGGCGCGTGCCCGCGCCATTCATTGGCGGTATGATTCCGTAATGCCTGATTACCGTCGCGCCCATGTGCCGGGTGGCACCTATGTCGTCACCGTCAACACCTATCGGCACCCTTATCACCGATGCCCGCGGAAACGAAAAGTTCGTGCCTAAGCTTTTAGCGATGTCGAGCATCGTCGCAGCGCCCGCAGAGTATAACGTCAGCCTCAAACCCATCGCGAATAAACCTTACGTTTCCGAAGTCGAAATCGGCGCACCCATCCGCCTCGCCCGGGCGGCGCAAATGAGCGTGGTCGAATTGCGGCGACTGAATCCGGGCGTGATCAAGGACACGACCGTCCCAACCGGACCACATAGATTAGCATTGCCGGTGAAAAACGCGGATATCCTGAAGCGCAAGATCGCCCACTCGGTAAGACCCCCTCTGGCGGTGGCCAGCGCGCCTCACTCCCTAGCCGCCGTTCTTGCCGCGAAGCGGCGGCGCGCGGGCGTGCGTCACACGATCCGGGCGGGAGACTCGCTGTCCGTAATCGCGCATCAATACCGCGTCAGCGTCCGCCAGATCCTGCGATGGAATCGGATAAACCAGCAAAAGGTGTTACTTCCGGGGACGGTTTTGTTGATTTATCCGCATCGAAGCGCGGCATAAGCCGCTTGCGGCCGGGCCATCCATTGCGTTTACGGCCGCAAGGTGGCCGGTGGTGGGAACACGCTGCGCTACTTGATGCTGCCACGCAGCCGTCTACCTACGACAAAGAAGCGATACGCGCCGATAATGATGGTGGCGCCACCTGAGGCGACGAGCACCCAGGCGATGCCGGACAATAGAAGGTCACTGGGAAAGAACTGGAGCAAGACCGCACCACCGGCGGCGAGCGCCAGAGCTGTGCGGATATAAGCCAGCAACGTGCGCTCGTTGGCCAGGCGAGTGCGCTCCACCGCCAGCTCATCTCGCAGCTCCCGCTCATTCATTGATGTTGCGAGGGTCGGGATAGAAATGTAGCGCGCGCACCCTTAGTGCAACAGCTTGGCTGTGTCGGCGTTTCCGCTTTACGTGCCCGTATAGCCATTCCCATAGCTCACGTTTCCACAAGCCCCCTGCGATCCCGGACGGTCGGATTTCCCGAGTCCGGTTACCCTTCGGTCGTCTTCCTGCCATGAAGGAGGCTCAAGGTAGGTTGTAAACGCCCTTTTTCGTCGAGAGGGACGGTACTGATGGACCTGGGAATTGTCAATCGCGCGAGTCTCGGTCCAGAATCGGGGAATTTTCGGGCCATTGCATCCTCGGCGCGCCAAGCAGGCCCTTCCCTGGGCCTGGCTTTCATCGGCCCGAGGTACCAAATTTCAGGACCGTTTGTCGTCTCGCACAATGCCGAAAGCGTTCGTATTCGGGCCCTTGACGCGTGCTTTTATGTTTTTGACGGCGACCACTTTGATGGAAAAGTCCAGGCTGTGCGCGTGTCTAGGGGCAACGAGGTACTGGCAATATGGTTCCAACAAGATCCGTTCGTTTATCTGTCAGCAAGATGACTTCATTCCCCCAAACGTTCCCGGCTTATTAGCGAAGTAGCCCGGATGAAGCGTTGCGGAATCCGGGATGATCGGAGGGGTGACATTCCGGATCTGTATGACGGTAAAACGCAAATCGCCGCGATTGGCGAAACGAATACCCGTTTTTCATTTCGTTCGGTAAACTCTAATAAATCGGCTTATGTGTATTTTAAGGGGTTGTTAGCTAGCGGGAAAGAGAGAGCCTATTCCAATGCAAGATGAGTCTGAAGGGAGGGCTTATTTCTAACACAAGATGAGTCTGAAGTAGGTCGGCGACTGTTCATGATGGGAGGATGAGTACCATCA
>JALZJW010000082.1 GCA_030859565.1 Pseudomonadota bacterium | reverse complement strand
AACCCACGGATGCGATCACACCATTGACGCTTCGGTCTTCGGCGGCGCGGTCTTCCCACCTTACCGCAAATCCGCCCACCGTGTTTCTTCCAAACGCCTTCCGTCACGGGCGGTTATTCAGCTAACCACAACATATAGATCCAGGTGGGGCTAAGTGGATACGCACTTTGGGCGAATTTCGTTTCTTTACCGTTTTTGCGAGCGCTAGGCGCTAATCTAAGGGCTTGACAATATACCAACTAGTCGGTATCATACCAACTACTAGGTACGAACAAGACGGGTATGGCGACCCAAGCACAGCATGAATCGAAGACCAAGCTGCTCGACGCGGCGCTGCACGTCATCCGCGCCAAGGGCTACGCGGCCACGACGGTAGACGACATCTGCCAAGCAGCGGGCGTCACCAAGGGCAGCTTCTTCCATCACTTCAAAAGCAAGGACGAGCTGGCGCTTGCCGCAGCAGGTCATTTTTCCGCGATGGCGGAAGGCTTGTTCGCGGCAGCCCCGTATCACGAAGCGCAAGACCCATTGGAGCGCCTGCTGGGCTATGTGGATTTTCGCGCGTCTATCCTAGGCGGCGAGCTGCCCGAATACACATGCCTGCTCGGCACGATGGTGCAGGAAACCTACGCGACGCACCCCGACATTCGCGCGGCCTGCGATAGGGGCATGTCTTCGCACATTGCCGAGCTGACGCGGGATATCGAAGCCGCCAAGCAACGCTACGCACCGGATGCCGCGTGGAGCGCCGAGAGCGTGGGCTACTTCATTCAGTCCGTCCTGCAGGGCGCATTCATCTTTGCGAAGGCAAAGCAAAACCCCGACGTCGCCCGCGAAAGCCTTGCGCATTTGCGGCGCTATTTAGGCGTTCTTTTCACTCAACCCCGTAACACCGACCGAAAGGAGAAATCATGAGCACTAACAAAACCACTACACCAAGCACACTCATCCAACCGTACCTGTTCTTCGGCGGACGCTGCGAAGAGGCGCTCGAATTCTATCGATCAGCGCTGGGCGCACAGGTAGACATGCTCATGCGGCACAAGGACAGCCCAGAACCACCTCCGCCCGGCATGTTCCAGCCGGGCTTTGAGAACAAAATCATGCACACCTGCTTCCGCATCGGCGGAACCGCAATTATGGCTTCCGACGGATGCCAGGAAGGTTCGAACTTCAGCGGCTTCTCGCTCTCGCTCTCTGTGCCGACGGAAGCCGAGGCCGACCGCGTGTTCGCGTTGCTCGCCGATGGTGGCGAGGTGCAGATGCCACTGACCAAGACGTTCTGGTCACCGCGTTTCGGCATGCTCACCGACCGCTTCGGTGTCGGCTGGATGGTGATTGTTCCGGCTGAATCGTCCCAATGACATACGAAAGGAGAAATCATGAGCACCAGGCAAAAAATCACCCCCTGCCTCTGGTTCAACTTCAATGCCGAAGAGGCTGTGAATCACTACCTGAGCATTTTCAAGCGCTCCAAGATTCTGGAAGTCTCGCGCTACGGCGATGCGATGCCCGAACTCAAAGGCAAAGTGCTAATCATGCGCTTTGAACTTGAAGGGCAGCAGTTTCAGGCGCTCAACGCCGGACCGCAGTTTCCGTTCACTGAGGCCATTTCCCTGAGTGTGGATTGTGCGGATCAAGCTGAAGTGGACGCGCTATGGGCACGCCTGTCTGAAGGCGGCAGCGCTGGCCAGTGCGGCTGGCTGAAAGACAAGTTTGGACTGTCCTGGCAAATCGTGCCGCGCGCACTCGTGACCATGCTAAACGACTCAGATGCCGACAAGTCAGCGCGCGTGATGCAAGCCATGATGACGATGAGCAAGATTGACGTTGCTCGATTGCAGCAAGCCTACGACCATCAATAAACCAAAACCGAACACGCGAAAGGAGAAATCATGAGCTACGTTGATGGATTTGTTTGCGCCGTGCCTACGGCCAATCGCGCGAAGTACCGCAAGCACGCCGAGGCGGCCGCTCCGGTCTTCAAAGAGCACGGCGCACTGAAACTGGTGGAATGTTGGGGCGATGATGTGCCCGACGGCAAGCTGACTTCTTTTCCAATGGCGGTCAAATGCAAACCGGACGAAACAGTGGTCTTCTCCTGGGTCGTGTGGCCTTCACGTCAAGTGCGCGATGCGAGCATGAAGAAGGTAATGGCCGACCCGCGCTTGCAGCCAGACACTAATCCGATGCCATTTGACGCCGCTCGGCTGATCTATGGCGGCTTCGAAATGATAGCCAATGCGTGACAGGCTTCCAAGCAAGCACCCATAAGTCAGGCTCGAATGAGCGAAAGGAGAAGCACATGTGTCCTGCATGCCTCACTACCGCAGCGCTGATGTTCGTCGGCGCAACCTCGACGGGCGGGGTAACCGCCATCTTGGTGACGAAACTGATTCGGTCGAAAAACGGACTGAAGGCGATTTCCCTGAGTTCAAGTAGCAGTCAAAAGGAGAAAGCACAATGAGTAAGCATGAAAACAACCTTCCGCAGGTCGTGTCGCAAGCGGAGTGGCAATCGGCGCGAGATAAACTCCTGGTCAAAGAAAAGGCAGCCACCTACGGCGTCGTTGGAAGCTACATCGCCGCAAGGTTCGCGCCTCGCGCTCCGATGCATCACGCGTTGGCCTTAGGGGTTGTAGGGCTCGTACTGATCGTGGCCGGCGCAATCGCCATGTGGGACTTTGGCCCGAACTGGTACTCGGTCGCGCTCGTGCTAACCACCTTGCCCTGTGCCTGGATTGGCGGAGTTCTACACCGCAATAAGGCAGGCCGAACCCGACCACCGATCTGGAGCATGCAATGAAGTACCTGTGCCTGGCCTACGAGGAAGAGAAGAAGCTCACCGCCCTGTCCCGGAGCGAGTGGGACGCCCTCAGGCGCGAGACCGTGGCCTACGTCGAGGCGCTGCGGAAGAGCGGTCACTTGATTGTCACGCAGGCCCTGCAAAGCGCCCGGACCGCCGCGACCCTGCAGATTCGAAGCGGCAAGCTGTCGGTGACCGACGGCCCCTTCGCCGAGACGAAGGAGCAGCTGGGCGGGTTCTTCCTGTCGAAGCCAGGGACCTGAACGAGGCCATCCAGGTGGCGTCGAGATGGCCGTCGGCACGCCTTGGCACTATCGAGGTGCGGCCGATCGAGGAAGAGCTCAGGCAGGACAGGCGCTACGGGTAAGCACAGTTGGAGGTGAAGTTAGATGTGTCCAGCCTGCATGACATCCATTGCGCTGATCGCCGCCGGCGGCACCTCCGCGGGCGGGCGGGCCGTGCTCGCCCTGAACTGGTTCAGGGCAAAAAAACGCACAAGCGTCAGGGCTAAACAAATCATTCGCAACCAACTTGAAACGCTGACATAGGAGGTCGCGATGCGTAAGCCTGTTGTTCGCGGGAATTGTGGTCGAAAGACCCGGAAAAGGTATCGAGCTTCTACGCGAAGATTTTCGGCTGGAAGATTCAGCACATGCCAGAACTCACTTATCGAATGGTCGACACCGGCGAAAGTCCCCCTGAGCGCAACAACCCTACAGAAAAACCTTAAAGAGAGATCACCATGACCGAAACGAATGTTCCACATCCAAAAATCGTGTCGCGGGACGAATGGCTCGCTGCGCGCAGGCAACTCCTCGCGAAGGAGAAAGAGCACACCCGTCACTTGGACGCAGTCAATGCGGAACGTCGCAGGCTGCCGATGGTTCGCCTGGACAAGGACTACGTATTCGAGCGCGCCAGCGGCAAGGTGCGACTGCTCGACCTGTTCGAGGGCCGCCGTCAACTCATCGTGTACCACTTCATGTTCGACCCGGGCTGGGACAAAGGCTGCCCGGGCTTTGTGGACGCGTTGGGCGATCTGTCGATGCTGCGGGCCCGCAACACGACATTCGTACTTATCTCTCGTGCGCCGCTGGCCAAGCTCGAAGCATACAAGGCACTCAGGGGCTGGAACCTGCTGTGGGTTTCGTCTTACGGCAGCCCCTTCAACTACGACTTCCACGTGACCCTGGACGAATCCATCGCCCCTCCCGAGTACAACTACCGGGACAAGGCGGAGCTTGAGCAGCGGACGCAGGAGCCCTATTTCATGTCAGGTGAGTCACACGGCCTGAGCGCCTTCTTCCGCGTCAACGACGACATCTTCCACACCTACTCGACCTTTGCGCGAGGCTGCGAAGGACTTACCGACGCTTATAGCCTGCTCGATCGGACCCCATACGGCCGGCAGGAGGACTTCGAGGACTCGCCGCCGGGCTGGCCCCAGAAGCCCACCTACGGTTGAGAACTCCGGCACCCTATCGTCCTGTCGAACCCAACCCAGGAGAAGCAAGTCATGTCGGTCAACAGACGGCGAGGGTGAAATGGGCAAGGTTTACCTCCGCATCCGGGTCGAGGCACTCAAGGACGGCTAAGACCTCTCGAACTTGAAAGTGTCGATTTCGCCGCTCTCGTTCGACTAATAAGTAGAGAGACGGGTTTTCAGAGTCCATCCGGAAACCCGCTGGCAATCCCAAACCTTAATGGAGATATGACGATGCGATTCATGATGCTGATGATCCCTAAGGGGTACGAGAAGGCGGCGCCGGGTACCATGCCAGACGCCAAGGCCGTTGAAGCGATGATGAAGTACAACGAAGCCCTACAGAAGGCCGGCGTGCTGCTCTCGCTCGATGGCCTGCACCCGCTCTCGATGGGCGCGCGCGTCTCGTTCTCCAGTGGCAAGCCCAAGGTGACTGACGGGCCCTTCATCGAGACGAAAGAGATACTTGGCGGCTACTGCGGTTCTCATCTATGCGGCGACCAAGCCGGACACTTTCCGCGTCGAGCGCTCGCTGAGCATGAAGGCGCCGCCGGAGAAGATCTTCCCCCTCGTCAACGACCTGCACAATCACGCCGTCTGGTCGCCCTGGGAGAAAAAAGACCCCGCGATGAAGAGAACCCACAGCGGTGCTCCAAGCGGCAAGGGCGCCGTGTATGAGTGGGACGGCAACAAGGAGATCGGCAAGGGGCGCATGGAGATCACGGAATCATCTCCCCCTCACAAGGTGGTGTTCGCGATGCACTTCATCGAGCCGTTCGAGGCCCACAACACCGCCGAGTTCACGCTGGAGCCCCAGGGAGACTCCACAACCGTCACCTGGGCCATCTACGGTCCCCAGCCCTATCTTGCGAAGGTCATGCATCTCTTTTTCAACATGGGCAAGATGATCGGCAAGGAGTTTGAGGCCGGTCTTGCTAGCCTGAAAGGCTCTCACCGAGGCATAAGCGACGGCCATAGACAGACCAAAGGAGAAAACATGGCCACTGAAATTTTCGTGGACCTGCCGGTGAAGAACCACAACAAGTCTGTGGAATTCTTTACCAAACTCGGCTTCACATTTAATCCCTAATTTACCGACGAGACGGCCTATGCTTCCCGAAAATCCATATGTAGCTAATTAAGCCCCAGATCTAGCTCGGCGAAGGCATTTGGATGTGGGGTGACAACGAATCCTCGACACCCTAACGCTATCCATGATGTCTACCCTTGTCCGCACCTTTCTCGCGTTCCTGACAGCCTGCTTTCGTTCTCGCGCAGCACTACAGATGGAGAACGCAATGCTTCGGCACCAGCTCAACGTTTATAAGCGGTGTCAACCCCGGCCGTTTCGCCCTATGGACCGCTTTCTCTGGGCCTGGGGCTCTCGAATCTGGCCAGGCTGGCGGGAGGCATCGATGCGAGCCGCCAGCGTGGCCGACCCGGCGGTGAACTCATCGACTGGAAGAGTGAGACGTGCTCGACGCGAGCGGTCCGGGAGTATCTGGCGGCACTCGAAGAAAATAACCCGAGCGGCCCTCAAGGTCATCTCACTGACCGATCCGTGCGCACGCTGGACGGCGTGTTTCCCCTTGACTCCAGGAGTACGCTAGCGGCAGCCGAACGCGCTTGCCTATCCCCCCACCGTTTTCTTCGGTTATGCTTCATCGCCACTACCGGCCGGGTGTCTGTCCCTAGGATAGCAGCTTCATGATCGCGAGGTAGCGGATGGAACGAGAAGAATGCCTGGACTCGAACGGCGACCGCCTCTGGGGCACCCCCACCCTGCCTGAGGTGGGGACCTCCTTCCCGGCGTGCCTGCTCATCGGTGGTGGCTGCCCCAGACGAGAGATGGCCGATCTGGATCTGGCCCACAACGGGGGTGTGGGAAGAGTACTGGGGAGTTTAACCGCACCGGGCTCTTTGACCTCCTCGCCGATGCGCGTAATGTCCTGCACTGGATGCGACGTCTTCCGGAACTGGACCACCGGCGAATCGGCCTCATTGGCCAAAGTGAAGGGGCCGTGATCGCGCTGATGGGTAGGAAATCACACCCGCCGCCACCGGGTTCCCGTGGCGCTATCCTCCAGAATTACTCCTCGATCGGCCAGGCAAGCCCGGATCCGATCCGATTCCGCCCAGTCCTGGCGGTTCCGCGCCGCGGCCCGTTGCTCCAACAAGCGCTCGATGTCTTCGTCGGCAAGTGTGGCGCCAAAAGCGACCGGCATCGCGAAAGAGGCATTAACCACCTTCGTCCCGGCCGGGCCCCGTTTTAAATAAAGCTCGGGATCCGAGCCCAAGAGCCCTATCACCCCGGCCAAATGACGCAGCGCCGCCCCGGCATCGGCCGCTTGAGCGGGGGCCGCATCCCGCCGGTACGTGTTGATATCACCCACTACGTCGGATAACACGGCTATGGCCTCGCGCGTATTGAAATCATCGTCCATGGCCGCCCGGAAGCGCTCTTCGTAGGGATTGGCGGGGCGGTACTCCGCGACCGGGAGCTCGCGCAGCGCCAAGTACAAGCGGGTCAGCGCGTTACGGGCATGGTCGAGGTTCTCTTCGGAGTAATTCAAGGGACTTCGATAATGGCTGGATAAAATAAAGTAACGCACTTCTTCCGGGTGATATCTCGCCAAGACCTCGCGCACGGTGAAGAAATTTCCGAGAGATTTCGACATTTTCTCCTCATCGACGCGTACGAAGCCGTTATGCATCCACACGTTGACGAAGGGCTGTCCGGTGGCGCCTTCCGACTGCGCGATTTCGTTTTCGTGATGGGGAAATTGCAGATCCTGGCCGCCGCCGTGAATATCGAAATGCTCGCCTAAACACTCGGTGGACATCGCCGAGCACTCGATATGCCAGCCCGGACGCCCAGGTCCCCACGGGGATCCCCACGACGGTTCGCCGTCCTTAGCGCGCTTCCAAAGCACGAAATCCAGGGGATCGTCCTTGGCCTCGTCGACTTCCACCCGCGCACCGGCGCGTAGATCCTCTACCCGCTTTCCGGAAAGTCGGCCGTAACTCTTAAAACTACTCACGTCATAGTAGATGCCGCCGTTGGCGGCCTGGTAGGCGTGCCCGCGCGCCAGTAAGCGCTCGATCATCCGCAACATCTCCTCGATGTGTTGGGTCGCGCGCGGCTCGACATCGGGCTTGATGACGCCCAAGGCGGCCGCGTCCTCGTTCATGAACGCGATGAAGCGCGTGGTAACGGCATCGATCGGTTCATTCTGTTCGCGGGCGCGTTTGATGATCTTGTCGTCGACATCGGTGATATTGCGCACGTAAGTCACTTCATATCCCCGTGCGCGGAGGTATCGCACAACGATATCGAATACCACTATCATGCGCGCGTGGCCCAGATGGCAATAGTCGTAGACGGTCATCCCGCAGACGTACATACCGACCTTTCCCGGGACCAGGGGCCGGAATTCCTCCTTCCGGCCGGTAAGCGTGTTATAGATTACCAGCACAGGATCTTCTTTAACGTAGATGACTCTGAAACCTTGCGCGCAGCCGCTCCGCCCCGAGCAGCCCATAAAGTGCCGCCAGCTCCGGCCCATCGACGCGCCCGGTAAGCGCCGCTCGCAGCGGCAGGAACAAACGTTTTCCGCTCTCCGCGACATTCGCCTTGAGCGTGGCTATAAACCTCTGAAAGTCGTCCGGATGACGCGCCAAGGCTTCCGATGCGGCGCGAAAATACCCAGGCTTCGCGTCAGCGATCGCCTGGGACGCCGGCTGCGAGAACTCGGCCGGACCTCGATAAATAATGTTGGCCCAGGCGAGCGCATCCTCGGGCAGGAGTACATTTACCCGGATCGCCTCGATAAACATCTGTCGAGCCGCCTCGGGAACGAGATCCCGCAGCGGTTCTCCCATCCAATTCCAAAGATCGTCCGCGGGCGTTCGATGCAGGGTTTCGCGCTGCCAAAAATCCAACTGC
The DNA here is from genome assembly GCA_030859565.1 of Pseudomonadota bacterium. Taxonomy (NCBI): domain Bacteria; kingdom Pseudomonadati; phylum Pseudomonadota; species Pseudomonadota bacterium. The sequence goes on along the minus strand of JALZJW010000082.1, from coordinate 8,814 downwards.
GCGGGGCTGAAACGCGCCGGCGCGCGGCTCAGCCGGGACAAGGAGAAGCCGCCGATCAGCTCCTCGATCTCCAAGAAACCCGGATCTTCATAGGTGTGGCCGAGGCGCGCTAATGCGTTGTTGATGGCGTCCGGAAGATAACCGCGCTCCCGGAGCGCATGCACCGGCAGGCTCCCGGCACGCTTCGATAAGGGCTGGCCGGCCTCATCGAGGACCAAGGCGATATGGCCATAACGCGGGATCCGGAGTGCCAGGGCATCGAGGATCAGGATCTGCCGCGGCGTGTTGCTCAAGTGGTCCTCGCCGCGTACGACATCGGTCACGCCCATCAAGGCGTCATCGATGGCGTTACAAAAAAAGAACGCGGCGCTGCCGTCGGATCGCCGGATCACGAAATCGCCGACGTCGTCGTTGCGAAAGGACTGAGCACCCCTCACCGAGTCGTCGAAGTCGATCGTCGCGCCCGCCGGCACCCGAAACCGCAACGAGGGCTGCTGCCCTTGCGCCCTAAACCGCGTAACGGCTTCCGGTGTCAAGCGGGCGCAGGTCCCGGGGTAGCGGGGCGCTCGACCCGCGGCGAGCTGGGCCTTGCGTGCGAGCGCCAGCTCGCCGGGCGAGCAAAAACAGGGATAGGCCAGGCCATGCTCTTGGAGTTGCTCGTAGTACCGCGCATAGAGGGCCGTGCGTTCCGACTGCCGATAAGGCCCCCCGGACCCGCCAGCGCCGAAACCCTCATCCCACTGTAGCCCCAACCAGATCAGATCTTCGATCAGGGTGTCAAGGGCGGAATCACTTTCGCGTGCCCGATCGGTGTCCTCGATGCGCAGGAGAAAGGCGCCTTGCACCTTGCGGGCGAAAAGCCAATTAAACAGCGCCGTGCGCACGTTTCCTAAATGCAAGAGACCGGTGGGGCTTGGCGCAAAGCGGGTAGTGATCTTTTCCCCGGTCATTGCGTTGGATGGTACCCGAAAAAAGGTATACTAACCAAGCAGCGACACGGGCGTTTTCTTCGCACGGCACCATCATGGCGACGCTCTTCATTTCCGATTTACATCTCAGCCCCGAGCGCCCGGAAAAGCGAGCGCTGTTTTACCACCTCTTAAGCGGACCTGCCCGTGACGCCGACGCACTCTATATCCTCGGCGATCTTTTTGAAGCGTGGATCGGCGATGACGACACGACCTCGCCCCATGATCAAGTCGTAGAAGCGCTCGCGCACTACGCCGCGGCAGGAAAGCCGCTGTACCTGATGCACGGCAACCGCGATTTTCTCATGGGTCCCGAGTTCGAGGCCCGCAGCGGCGGCACACTGCTCCCCGACCCGTTTATCGTGGATCTCTACGGCGAGAAAACCTTATTAATGCATGGGGATACGTTGTGTACGCAAGATATCGACTACCAAGCATTCCGGAAGCAGGTGCGCGATCCGCGTTGGATACAAGGGTTTTTGCTAAAACCGCTCGCGGAACGGGCGGCCATCGCGAGTAACCTGAGGGAGGGCAGCCGTGCGGCGACCCGCCAAAAAGAGGCCGTGATCATGGATGTCGACCCGGCAACGGTATCCCAAACCATGATCGACTATGGCGTGCGCCAGCTTATCCACGGCCACACCCACCGTCCGGCGATTCATCGTCTTGAGATCCAAGGCCAGAGCGCCCGCCGTATTGTAATTGGTGATTGGTATGACCGCGATCTTGTCCTGGTTTATGGCGCCCAGGAACCTAGGCTGGTAGCCGCAGCCGCTTTGACGAACCTCTGAATGCCGGAACCGTAGCGGTTAGTTTTTGAGGCTCTTCCGCGTCCAGGCCGCCGCCGGCCTTCAAATCGGGGTCGACTACCTGGTGACGCGGAACGCGGGGACCTTAGCAATGGGGCTTCCAAAATTAATCCCGCGACGCTTCGGCTTGGTAATAGCGCATTAAAATCGCCGCGACCTCGGGGCGCGCGAACTCCTGCGGTAGGGCTTGTCCCGCCGCCAGCATCTCCCGCACCTTGGTCCCGGAGAGCTGCACGAAGTCCGCTTCGGTGTGGTCAGGGGCATCGCGCATCATGACCACTCGCTTCAGTTTCCTGGAATAGGCGGTATTATCGGCGCCGAAGATCTTGATCTGCAGGGCATCCGGGGGAACCTCATCGTCGAAGATCTTTTGCGCGTCGAAGGGTCCGTAGAACTTGCCGACACCGGCGTGATCGCGTCCGACAATAAGGTGCGAGCAGCCGGCGTTCTGGCGGAAGATTGCATGCAGCACGGCTTCGCGCGGTCCCGCATAGAGCATATCGAAACCGTAGCCCGTGATCATGACGCTGTTCGCCGGGAAGTACAACTCCACCATCTTGCGTATAGCGGCATCGCGCACGGGGGCCGGGATGTCGCCGTCCTTCAGCTTCCCGAGCAGCATGTGGATGAGCACACCGTCGGCGGCCACGGCTTCCCGCGCCATCTTGCATAACTCCTCATGGGCGCGATGCATCGGATTGCGGGTCTGGAACGCCACCACGGTTTCCCAGCCATGTTCCTCAATCTCGTTGCGGATCTCGATCGCGGTACGGAAGGTATCGGGAAAATCGGTCTGAAAATAACTGAGATTCAGCACCTCGATGGGGCCCGAGACGGCAAAGCGGCCGAGCGCGCCGAATGTGGCGGCGCCGGGATGCGAGGGATCCACGGTCCGGAATACCTTCTCGCAGATAAACCGCTGTTGGTCCGGCGTGAGTTCCTCGATGGCGGCGACCTCTTGGATCGCGAGGACCGGATGGCCGTCGACATTGGGGTCGCGCAGGGCAATGCGCCGCGCGCCTTCGATGGGGCTCACGTCCCGGGTGAGATTCAGACAGGGAACCGGCCAAAACAATCCCGCGGCCGTATGCATGCGTTCCGCGACACTCATCGCGTCGGCGGCGTTCATGTAGCCCGTCAAGGGCGTAAAGTAACCCGCTCCGAGCATGACGGCGTTGGCCGCCGCCGCCGAGCTCAAGAGCAGCGACGGCATGCCCTCGGCCTCGCCTTGCAGCCTGTGACGGCGCGCTACATCGTACACGAACAACGGCGTCAGGGTTTCAGAGCCATGGGGTCTTATCATCGTGATCTCCGAAGGTGTATGGGTATGAATGCGGTCGAGCCGGTTCCGCCCCCGCGCCGTGAACGCTGCTCAGCGTTCTATGGCGGCGCTTGCGCACGGCCGATCATCGCCAGCGGCGGCGCCGGGAGCCGGGCGGCGCTGCACGAACGTAGCCTCGGCTCCGTGTTTGACGATGTCGCCCAGGTGAAATCTGAAAACGCCGCTGCGCCGGTCTTGGTAGTAGAAACGGAGCGTGTGCAAAATGGTGGGGAAAGCCAGCCGATCCCACGGCACGCCGGGCTCATCGAAGAGTTCAACCTCAAGACTTTCGCTCCCCGGGAAAAAGTCCAGATCGAGCATGCGCGAGCGGAACATCATGTAGACCTGGTTGACGTGGGGGAGATTGAAAAGCGCGAACAGACCGAGTACCTCCACCCGCGCGTTGGCTTCTTCGCGCGTCTCCCGGATCGCGGCTTCCAGGGAAGTCTCGTCATTTTCCATAAAGCCCGCCGGAAGCGTCCAAAGCCCATAGCGGGGTTCGATGGCGCGGCGGCAGAGCAACACCTGATTCCCCCATTCAACGATACATCCGGCGACAACCTTGGGATTCTGGTAATGAATACTACCGCAGGCTTCACACATATAGCGCGGCCGATTATCACCGAGCGGGATCTTGCGCGTGAGGGCGGTGCCGCAGTTGCTACAGTACTTCATGGGGTGGTGAGCGGGATTGTTGCATTGCGATGTCGATCGATTACAGCAGCGGTTGCAAGCTTGGCCAGATGTTATCGAGCATCAAGGCCTGAGCCTCGCGCTTGGGATGTATTCCATCTTCTTGCATGAACCGCAAATTTTCGGCGAACCCTTGCAGTATAAAGGGGGTCGACGGCAATGCGTACTCTTTGGCGAGATCCTCGTACACGGCGCGGAACCCCTGGGTAAACGCTTGGCCGTAGTTCTCCGGCAGGCGCATCGGTATCAATAACACCTTGGCATCGTGCGCGCGCGATGTTTCAATGATCGCAGCCAGGTTTTCCCGCAGATGCTCGAGCGCTAATCCGCGCAGACCGTCGTTGGCGCCGAGTTCGATGATAACGATGGCGGGAGTATGTTGCGTTAAGAGGTTCTCGAGCCGGGTCAATGCACCGCCCGTGGTCTCGCCGCTGATACTGGCGTTCACTACCCGGTGGGCGTGACCCGCTGCCGTTAGGCGTTGCTGCAACTTCGCAACCCAACCCTGGTCAACGTCGATACCATAAGCGGCGCTTAAACTGTCACCCACAACGAGAATCGCAGGCGCCTGTGCGGGGGCCGCCATGGCCCACAGATACAGCGCAGCCAAAGCCAACCACGGTGCACTATTGAACAACATCATCATTCAGGCCGAAGGTCTGTCAAAACAGATCGCGAGCCCCGAAGGGCTTCTTACCATACTCGATGATATCAGTTTTTCCATGCGGCGTTCCGAGACTCTCGCGGTGGTCGGCGCTTCGGGGTCCGGCAAGTCGACGCTGCTCGGCTTGCTCGCGGGCCTCGACACGCCGACCGAAGGCCGTGTCGTGCTCGACGGCACCGACCTCAACACCCTGGACGAAGACGGCCGCTCGCGCTGGCGCGCGCATCGCGTGGGCTTCGTCTTTCAAGCGTTTCATTTGCTGCCGAGCCTCACGGCCTTGGAGAATGTGATGTTGCCGCTCGAGCTCGCCCTTCAGCGGGATCCCGCCGGCGCCGCGCGCTCGGCGCTCGATCGCGTTGGACTTGGCCAACGCTTGGGACATTACCCGCACCAACTGTCGGGGGGCGAACAACAGCGGGTCGCGATCGCACGCGCCTTCGCACCGCGGCCGCGCATTCTTTTTGCCGATGAGCCTACGGGGAATCTCGACCGCAAGACTGGCGCGGCAGTCGGAAATCTCCTCTTCGCGCTCCGCGAGGAAGCTGGGACGACCCTGGTTCTGGTGACGCATGAGGAGACGCTCGCGGATCATTGCGAACAGCGCTTGACCCTCGAGATGGGCCGGCTGATGCGATCCGAGGAGGTGTAGGGCATGTTCAGGATCGCCTGGCGGCAATTGAAGCGCGATACCCGCTCGGGGGAGTTGCGTTTGGCGACGCTCGCGTTATGCCTCGCCGTTGGCAGCGTGACCACGGTGGGATTTTTTATCGACCGCGTGCGGCTGGCGATCGAAATCCAGGCCAGCGCGCTCTTGGCCGCGGACCTCGCGGTCGAATCCCCCTATCCCCTGCCGGTCGCGGTGAACCAGCGAGCGGCTGAAATTGGCCTCGCGACTAGTCACACCGTAGTGTTTCGTAGCGTCGTCGCGAAGGGAGACAAAATGAAGCTGGTCGAAGTCAAGGCCGTCGATGCGGCCTATCCCTTGCGCGGCGGGATCGAGACCGCCCTTGATCCCTCCGGTTCCGCATCGCACGCCGGGAGCGGACCGGGCGCGGGGAGCGTGTGGGTAGAGGGTCCGTTGCTGCCGCTCCTCGGTCTTAAGCTCGGCGACACCCTCTTGATTGGAAAATCCGAGCTTGCCGTCGCCGCCATCCTCACGCTCGAGCCGGACCGCGGCGGCCAGCTTTTCAATATCGCTCCGCGGCTCATGATGCATCTCGACGACGTGCCGGCGACGGGGCTCGTCTCGGCCGGCAGCCGCGTCACCTACCGGCTATTGGTCGCGGGTGACAAACAGCAACTACGGGATTGGCGCGACTGGGCCGAACCTCTGCTCGGCGAACGCGCCCGCTTCATCGCGGTGCGCGATGCCCGCCGAGAGCTGCGCTCGACGCTCGAGCGTTCTGAGCAGTTCCTGAGCCTTGCGGCGCTCACGAGCGTCATCCTCGCCGGCGTGGCGATCGCGATGTCGGCGCGCCGCTTCGCGACGCGGCATCTCGACGGCGCCGCCGTGATGCGCTGCCTCGGGGCTACCCAGGGCTTGGTGCTGCGGGTCTTCGCCGTCGAGCTCGGGATCCTGGGTATTCTGGCGAGTCTCGCGGGCGGCGCTTTCGGCTATGCCGCCCAAGCGCTGCTCGCCGAGGTGCTGTCATTCTTCGCCCCGGGGCCGCTGCCTCTACCCTCGCTCTGGCCGTTGGTCTCGGCGGGGCTCACGGGCCTCATCGCGCTCCTCGGGTTTGCCCTGCCACCGCTTATCGCGCTCAAGGACGTACCGCCGGGGCGAGTGCTGCGGCGCGATCTCGGGCGTCTGAGAGCGCCGGGCATCGGGGTTTACTGCGCGGCGACGCTCGCAGTGGCCGCGCTCGCGCCTTGGCAGGCGGGCAATGTGACGCTAACCTTGTATGTCTTAGGAGGCGCGCTCGGAACCGTCGCCGTACTGGCGGGCGCGGCGTGGTTGATGGTCCGCGTTCTGGCGCGGCTGCGTACCCGGGTCGGCATCGCCTGGCGCTTTGGGCTCGCGAATATCACCCGCCGCGCGGGGGGCAGCGTGGTCCAGATCGTCGCCATCGGGCTTGGGATCATGGTGATGCTGCTCCTCTCCCTGGTGCAGTCGGACCTGGTTGCGGATTGGCGCGCCAGCCTCAAACCCCAAGCGCCCAACCACTTCATCGTTAACATTCAACCCCACGAAGTCGAAGCGTTCAAAGACTTCCTCAAAACTAAGGGACAGGTTGAACCCGCGCTCTATCCGATGGTGCGCGGGAGACTCGCCGCCATCAACGGCCGGCCGGTGAGAGCGCGCGACTACCGCGATCCGAACGTGCGCCGGCTCGCGCAACGGAATTTCAATCTTTCTTGGGCCGCGGTTCTCAAAGCCGACAACCGCATCGTCGCCGGCCTCTGGTGGGAGGCACATGCCGCAGCCACCGACCAGTTCTCGGTGGAGACCGGGATCGCGGAAGATCTCGGGATCCGCCTCGGGGACCGGCTGACCTATCAGATTGCCGATCAACGGGTCAGCGCTAGAGTGAGCAACCTGCGTACCGTGGATTGGGAGTCGTTCACGGCCAATTTTTTCGTGGTCGCGCCCCCGGGGTTGCTCGATCGACTCCCCGCCACCTACATGACCAGCTTCTATCTGCCGCCGGGTGAGAAGCTCTTGCTGCACCTCATCGTCGAACGCTTCCCCGGCGTTACGATCATCGACGTCGCCGCGCTCATGGACAATGTGCGCGGGATTATCGACCGCGCCAGCCTGTCAATGCAATCAGTATTCGTGTTCACCGTGATTGCGGCCATCCTGGTCCTCATCGCCACCATTCAATCGACCCACGATGAGCGCCGGGCCGAGAGCGCGCTACTGAAGACCCTCGGCGCGAGCAGCCTAAGGATCGTGCAGGGGCTCACGGCCGAGTTTCTCGCCTTGGGCCTGGTGGCGGGCCTGCTCGGGGCCGCCGGCGCCACGCTCGTCGCCTATGTCTTGGCCGTCGCCGTATTCGATTTCGACTACCGCTTCAACCCTTGGCTTGTGCCGATCGGACTCATTGCGGGCGGGATCTCTGTCGCCGTCGTGGGCGTGCTGGCCACGCGCTCTTCGCTACGCGATCCGCCCATCGCGACCTTGAGGAAGTCCTAGGTAGGATGGCTGATTCATAAGTGGCCGTGATCATCGAGAAACAGGACCGGCCGCGCGGTCTCCTTCACGCCCGGCGCGCGGCGCGCGAAACCCGCGACGAGCGGATAAATCGTGGTTCGTCGGTAATTAATCCCACTCATCAAGATCCGCTATCGCAAGGTTGACCTCAGGGACAAGGTCAAAACGGCTGGCGGCCAATGGCAACCGCAAGAAAAGCTTTGAAAGCTCCCTTACGAGACGGTAATTAAACTCGACCTCGATAGTCGAATCATCCGATTCGTCATGAGCAACCAGGCGCGAGGCGGGGTTGATATATCTATAAACGGGCTCGCGCTAAGGTTACTATGTATATAAACAAGTTTACAAAAGTATAAACTGTTTCTATATGTATAAACGAGGTCGAATTCTAGTTAGCCCAAAGGAGAACGCATGGAAATAGAAATACTGGCTGCAATCATCGGGGCTGCTGCAACGGTCATTGCCGCGTTTATCGGGGTACGGGTAGGCAGGCGTCCGCCGAAAGAGGACCCGAAGATTTCGAGTTCGCCGGAGGCTCTCAGGCGATCACATGAATACGACGTATTCATCTCCGCCCCGCTTGCGGCGTATACTACGGATGCCGAAATTCAAGCAGACCGTGATCGTATTCTGCCGCTCGTCAACTATCTTGAATCAGAACTTCGTTTCAAAGTCTATTGGGCTGGCCGGACCATCAAGAGCAAACAAGAATTCGATCCCGGAGATATTTCTGCACGGGAAGACGTAAAGGCCATTCTCCAGAGCAAGTATTTTCTGCTGCTTTATCCCAGCAAGATTGTTTCAAGTGTGCTCTTCGAGGCGGGAATAGCACTACGTGCCTGTCTCACGTCAATCTATCTGGTTCGGGACCGCCACGATCTTCCTTTTCTAATGACTAATGCCGCTGAAGCGTTCACAAACGTTCGAATTTGCGAGTTTATCGTACCCGAAAAGGCAGTTGCTATTATGAGAAAGCACGGGAAGGCGTTCTTTGAGCCAACTAAGGGTGAACTACAGTAGGCCTGTTGAAACCACGTTGCGCTTGGAACATGAGCACGGCGATATTCCGTCATGAAATCCGTTTGACCTTATGAGAGATTTCTCACTCGAACGATGCGCTTCGTTCCTCAGGTCCGTAGTCAGCTATAACAAAGAGGCGAGAATCCTCAGAATATGGGATGGCAATAGCCAGCAACCCATAACGC
>JALZJW010000081.1 GCA_030859565.1 Pseudomonadota bacterium | reverse complement strand
GGCATATGTGTGGAGGCGTCGGCATTGCGCGTGAGGACGACGGTGTAGCGGTCTTCTTCGCGGGTGACCTCGGCCGTGTAGTCGCTTTCCTCCTCGGCCGGCTGGCCGCGCAGAAGGCCGAGCAGCGAGAGGAACGGCTTGCCGGCGCTGTCCTCCCGGAGGGATTTTTCGGCGAGCCGTGCGCCGGTCTTTTGAATGAAGAGCCGATCGCCCAGAACCAGGACGAACTCCCCGGCGGGTTTGGTGTAATCGAGACGGAGTTGCTCGGGTGCCCGATACGCGAGCGTGCCCGTGCTGACCACCGGATCGCGCACCCCGGATAGGGTGAGCGTCTGCGCGATCGTGGCCGACCAGGTGAGCGTCTCGCGCTGACGGGTTTGAAATTCTGCACGTAGCGCGCCGGCGCGCTCGGCGGACAGTGGCGCGGCGAGCGTGGTGGCGCCGGCAAGGAAAAAAATTAAGAACAGGAAATAGCGGAGCATGCTGCATTTTCCCTTAGCCGAACTGGCTCGGCAACTTCACTGCCCCGCCGCGGTGCCGCGTCGTGAGACGCGCGAGCACGGGAAGTAAAAAGAGACACGCGGTGACGGCGGCGATGATGCCGAGATCCATCACCAGGCCAAAGTTCTGTAGCGCGGGCTGGCTGGTGAGCATGGGTACGCCGAAACCGATGCACGAGGCGAGGCCGGTGAGCAGGATGGGCACGCCGATGTGCGCGTAGAGGTGCACGTAATCGCGTAGTTGTTGCAGGGCCATGAGGACATGCAGGCTGTAGTCGATGCAGAGCCCGAGCAGGAGCGGCACGCACAAGAGCGAGAGCGGGCTGAGCGCGACACCGGTGAGCGCGATCAGCGCGGCGAGGAGAAGGAACGAGAGGCCGAGGGCGGCGAGATTGAGCAGCACCATGCGCAATGAACGTTGGGCGAGCGCGCACAGCACAACGATGCACGCGAGCACCCAGCCGCTGAGGCGGCGAAGATCGGCGAGCGCGGTGCGGTTGAGCTCGTCTTTGAGTGTGACCCAGCTCACCGGCAGCACGTTCGCGCCGGCGAAACTGATGCCGCCGGGCGGCACCGGCCGCTCGGCAGCGCCGGGGAGGCGGACCATGGCGCGACAAAGGCCGGATCCTTCGCGGTGAAGTTTGGCCAGGAGCGGGGAGACGGCAGTGAAGGCGTCGGGCGCGCCGGCGGCGGCCCGATTCAGGGTCTCGACGAGGGTAAGGGTGGCGCCGCTCCATTCGCTGCCGAGGCCGGCGGTATCGAAAGCGGCGCGGAGTCGCGGGGTGATGTCGCCTTTCCACAGCGCGCGGTTTTCGCGCTGGCGCGAGGGCGCGGGCAGGAAGGCGCTCTGCAGCGAGCGGCGCCCGCCGGTAACGCGCACGGCGAGCTCGTCGGCGGCGCGCCCGACGGCGTCCCAGCTCGGCGCCTCGACGAGGTAAATCGCGTCCTGCCAGCTCGGGTCGCTTTTCGCGAGCACCTGCTGGCCGCGAAAGGCGGCGCTCTGCGTGGGCTGAAGACGATCGAGATCTGGCGCGTACAGCGCGGCGGGATCGCGCAAGAGCCAGGCGGCGGCGGTGAGGCTAGCGAGCGTGGTCAACACCAGCAACGCGCGGCCGCGGCGCTCCATCGTGCGCGCCATCGCGCCGCTCATGCGGGCTAGAAAGGGCGGTGGCTTGGGCGGGCGCGCGGCCCACGCGGCCGGTAACAACCAGGTGGCGAACAAGGCCGAGGCAACGAGCCCCGCGGCCACGAGTAAGGCGAGCTGGCGCAGGCCGGGCAGGGACGAAAACGCGAGGACAAGAAACGCCGCCGCCGTCGTGATCGCGCTAAACCAGATACCGCGGCAGAGCCGCGCCCAGACGGTGCTGCTGTCGCGGAAGTGCGAGGCGAAATGGTGATAGACAAGGATGCTGTAATCGACGCTGATCCCGAGCAGAATGCAGGCGAAGCCCATGCTGATCACATTCAGGGAGCCGATGCCGGCGCGCGCGGCGATGAGGCCCACGCCGAGGGCGAGAAATTGCACGAGCAAAATCCACCCAAGCGGCCTCAGCGTGCGGTAGAAAGCCCAGAACGCCGCGCTGACGAGCACCGTGGCGACGATGATCATCAAGCGCATGTCGCGGCGCATCTGCGTCGAGATTTCGGCCGTGAAAGCGGGCCGGCCGGTGAGCAGTAGGCGCGTCTCGCCGGGCAGCGTTTGCCGTATGGCGGCGTGGATCGCGGCCGAGAAATCCTCGCACTCGTCGAAGGTGATGAGCGGGCGCGTGGCGGTGATGGTTAGCGCGCTCGCCGGCCGTTCGGTCCATTGGGAATGGTCGTGGTCTTTGCCCGTGCCGAGCGCGTCGAGCAGGCCGAGCGGGTCGAATTGCCGGCGCATAAGCTCTTCGGGATCGAGCGCGCCGGTGAGCACCGAGGGCAGTGCGTCGAGCCGCGCGCGCACCGGTCCCGGCCCGAGCGCGGCGACGACGCGCGAGAATCGCTCCGCCGGCAGATTCCAGATCGCCCACGCGGCGAGCTCGGGCGCGGCTCGCAGCCATTCATCGCCGGGCGCTGCGACGGACTCGACGCCGGGCAGCGCGGCCAGGACGGGGCGCAGTTTTCTAAAAACTCCCTCGCGCGCGCTGGCGGGAAGCGTGTCTTCGGCGACCAGGATCACTTCGCGATCGCTGGTGAATTGCCGCTGGAATTGATCGAGCCCGCGCACGCTCGGCAATTCCCGCGGGAACAACGCCAAGAGCTCGGTTTCCAGCCTGATCGTCCACCCGGCCCAGACGGCGCCGGCGAGGACTACGAGGACGGCCGTGATGCGCGCAAACCAACCGGACGGGGGGGGATGCGACATGAATTCGGCAACATGGCCCGGCGGGGAAACGCCGGCGCTATTCGGGTGAGGCCAGCCGCGGCGGTGGAATCCACTTACACATCACCGGGTAATGACATACTGCGCGGGATCTGCTGTCTGTGCAAGAATTACGAATTCGCCACCCGCGGAATGAATTAATGAAGGGCAATGCTTCACGCGAGGACCTCTCCCATAAGGAGCTAAAAGTACCGCACCCGGTCCTCGATAAATACTACGCAAGTGAGACGGAGAGGCAGCCATTCGTTCTCGACTTATTCGACGGCGCCGCCAAATATTATAACCTTGTATGTGCAGTACTGTCGCTCGGCTCCGGCCAATTCTATCGCCGCTGGGCGCTTGCGCGCTCAGGGCTTCGCGCCGGCATGAAGCTTCTCGATGTCGCCGTAGGCACGGGACTCGTCGCACGAGCGGCGATAGTCATTCTCCGTGACCCTCGGTCCGTGATCGGACTCGACCCCAGCAGCGGAATGTTAGGAGAAGCACGCAAGAGGCTTCCTATTCCGCTGGTGCTGGGGATTGCGGAGAAACTACCGTTCGGAAACGACAGCTTCGATTTCCTAAGCATGGGTTATGCGCTCCGTCACGTAGCCGATCTAGGCGTGAGCTTTAGAGAATTCCTACGGGTCTTGAAGCCGGGAGGCCGCATTCTGATCCTGGAGATATCTCGTCCCTCCTCGGTTACCGGCCAGTATTTAATCCGGGTCTACTTTCAGAAAATCTTGCCCCTGATTATGCGCATTTTCACCAGGAGCGGGTATGCCCAATTGCTAACTACTTATTATTGGGACACGATTGCCCAATGCATCGAGCCGACGACCATCGTGAAGATCCTGGGCGCCAGCGGCTTCGACAATGTCGAGCGCCGAGTCTATGGTAGGATTTTTAGCGAATACACTGGGCTAAAATCGGCGCGGTAACTCACCGGGAACCTCGGCGTCTGGACTCAGAACTTGCGAAAAAATCGGCGCGAGATCCCGAGCGCAGTAGATTTATTTCACACGCGCTCACTGTATAGCGAGATCGGCCGGGACGACTCCGCGAAGCCCATAGCGCCCCATGAACCGCAAGAGACCGCTACTATAGCGGGACGTGACACCTACTCCGGACGCCTGCAGCGTTACTTGCCGCTCGATATGATTATGGGCTGCGATCTTCAGGAAAGGCGATCGCGTTCTTTAGCCTCTCCTCCGGTGTGGCTCCCAGTCGATCCGCATCTTTCCGCCCCACCACGATACCGATAGATAACTTGTCCGGTAGCGGAATGCACCAGCTCCAGCCTGCCTTGAGGCGCGAAATGACGACCTGGCCGGGGGCCTCTTCCCACCGGAACCCCTCGAAGTGGGCGAAATGAGCCAGGTCATCGCGTGGACCGATCTGAGTGGGTATATCCAGCATGCGAGCGACGAGCCGGCTGCGCCCCGTGGCGTCAACAATAAGATCGGGTTGCCGGCTGCCCCATTGGGATGCCGCGGTCAAGGTCTCCGCGGCGAGCCTGAGCTCGGTTCCGGTATTCCGGGATGCCCGCTCCACGCGGGCGCGGGTGCGTACGACTTGGGTTCCTGAGGCAATCGCGTTGGCCAGCAAGACTTCGTCGAATCGTGGCCGTGGGACGTTGTAGGCATAAGGGGGCACGGCCGGAGCGAAGCGCGCGAAGGTGAAACTGAAGCGGTCCAAGGGTGACCAGACAAAGGAAGCGCCCGGTTTCAAAAGTCCGATGGCGGCGATTTCTTCCTCGATGCCCAAACGCCGCAGCATCGGTATCACGGCGGGTACGAGGGACTCACCCACGACCAATTCGGGACGCCGCCCATGCTCGAAGAGCGTCACCTCGGCGCCTTGGCGGGCCAGCATGCAGGCCAGAGCCGATCCAGACGGACCGGAGCCCAGGATGGCTACCCGCAAAACTCTGGCCTTCGTCTCTTGCTCATTCGCGGGTGCGCTCATAAAGGCCCCTAAACTCTGCCAGGGTATCTTGACTAACGGAAGTCCGATGATATTACATTAACCACACGGCAAGTACGGGCCGAAAAAAATTAATCTCAGAGCTTATGAAGAAATCGTAGCGAGCAAGGCCGCCCGCGAGGCGCACGGCGCGCAGGAGGTTTCGCCCGGAGCGAAACAGAGCGCAAGCCCCGAAGGGGCGAGTCCCAAGGACGGGACGAGCAACCGCAGTGTATGTGGAAATACATGAGGATTCCGAGCACCGCGCAACGAAGCGGGGAAGCGGGCGGGCTGCGCAGTAGATTTATTCACAAGCTCTCACCGGGGAGACCAACCATGAATATGCATAAGACACTAAAAACAGGCGCCTGGCTTGGAATCATGATGGCGATTTTGGCGGGCTGTCGAGCCGCGCCGCTCTATAACGTGAGAAACTCAACGGTGCCACCGGTGACCTCCGGCAAGACCCTTACGCTGGATAATGTGACCAAGGCCATCGTCGATGCCGGCATGGGCCTAGGCTGGGAAACGCAGGTCGTGAGGCCCGGTCAGATCACCGGCACGCTGCACCTCCGCAGCCACACGGCGATCGTCGACATCCCCTACACCACCGCTTCCTATAGCATCGTTTATAACAGCAGCCAGGACCTCAATTACGACCCGGCGAAACAGACCATCCATACGAACTACAATGGGTGGATCCAAAATCTGGATAAAGCGATCCGGGGGCGCCTGAGCGCGTTCGGCTACTAGAACCGCGGCCGCGGGTCCGGCCCGGAAGGCCGGACCGCGTCGTGACCGGGCCGTTATCCAATGCCGCCGTTGATACCGATCACCTGCCAAAAACTCCCCGACCTGCTTGACCGTTCGATCTGCCGTTCAGGATGGTCTTCATCCTCCCATCGTGAATAGCCGCCGCCTTACTTCAGACTCATCCAGCATTGGAGAGACTCGTCTTGCCGAGATCGAGCGCATGACGCGGCAGCGGCGCGAGGTTAGGCCGCGAGGCCGGCTACGGTTAGCGAGTGATGTTGCCGGCGACGCAATCGAGGGACAAGAAGAGTTGGGATTGTGAACAGTATTTCGACACTGGCCCCTTTAACTCTCTGAGAAATGGTAATAGTCGTACCGCCCGGAGATATAGAGGATGCGACGCGCAAGCCTGAGTTCTATGACTCGACTTTTGAATATCTAAGAGAAATCGGTTTCAGAACCTTGCGCTAAATGGGTCCCTGTTGCAGTTGATGCTAAACCTGAATTGCTCCTGTTCGGAGGAGTTATGTCTACTCCGCGTAAGCCTGAAATATGATAAAGTACGCACACCTTATCACTTGAAGTGAGGAGGAAAATCCAGTGGACACCCTAGAATTACCTGAAAAAACTGAGGAACCCGAAACGCCTGCTGCGAAACTCCATGAGATCGATGTGAGTAAGATCCCTAGCCCAGTGCTGGCACGACTAATTGAGGAAGTACGTAACGAAGAGACCTCTCCGATCGACGCATACAGCCGATTTCACAATAGGCACAATCGTTCTCGTTAATCAATCAGCCCCCAAGGGAACGGAACAGTGATCGAAATAGATACCGTTCTAATCAAGGTTGCCAGCCGCTGCAACATCAACTGCACTTATTGTTATGTCTATAATATGGGCGACACGGGTTGGGCGGACATGCCTAGCCACATCTCCCAAGAGACAATTCTTTCAGTCGCGAGAGCACTCGATGAACTAACACGCATTCAGACTCGCCCCTTCGCAGTGGTTCTCCATGGTGGTGAACCTCTCCTTCTTGGCCCAAGAAAGCTGGACCACGTTCTAACAACACTCAGAAGCGCTGCCCCTTCCCAGTGCTCTTTTGGCCTTCAAACCAATGGCATTCTGATCACGAATGAGATTCTCGACATATGTTCTACTAATCGTACAACTGTCTCTGTTAGCATCGATGGCCCAAAGCACATTCACGATCGTGTCCGCGTAGGGCACGATGCAAAAGGGACTTTCGATAAAGTCCTAGGAGGAGTTAATCGCCTGAGAGAGCATCGGAACTCCGCTTTTCTGTTTTCCGGTTTGCTAGCTGTTATCGATCCCCAATCAGACCCGCGCGAAGTTTATGATTTCTTCAAGACGTTGAAGCCCCCAGGGATTGATTTTCTCTACCGAGACGGTAATCACGCGCGACTCCCCGAGGAGAAGGAATTCCTCAGATCTACTGAATACGGTCAGTGGCTCGCTCGCCTAGTAGATATCTACCTTTTCGATCAAGACCCTCTTCCGATACGATTCATCGATGACTTGATAAGACTGATTCTCGGTGGCAAGGGAACTATAGATGGAGCAGGGCTAACGGACTTTGGAATCTTGGTAATTGACGCAGATGGATCAATTACGAAGAACGACACGCTAAAAAGCTCCTTTGATGGCGCTGATCGTTTTGTTCACAAATGGTCGGTTCACACCAACTGCTTGAAAGAAATACTCAACTCTGATGAATTTGCCGACAGTCACGCGCTGCAGCGTCCCACCTCCAAGATCTGTCTTTCGTGTCCGGAGTTGCGGGTGTGCGGGGGCGGCATGACCCTTCATCGCTGGCGTGATGTAAACGGCTATGACAACACTTCCATCTATTGCGCAGATCAGCTATTGGTAATCGAACATCTTCGTAATCAAGTGGCCACTATTCAAGCCCAGTGAATGTAGCCGTCGACAGCCTACTCAGCCTCTCTTCCGTAGAAAGATTCTCGACGCCTTTTGACTATTTTGTGTCGCCTCATGCACTGAAAGGTGACCTGAGCACAAGGGTCTTAGACTGGTTCGAAACCGAGGCGCCGTGGAAGTTGGTGGAGACAGACTTCTATGAACAATACGAATTCAGTCTTTGGGACGTAGAGTTGCCTCCACCGCTACTCGTTCTTCGAGAACCCCGTCTTCTTGATCAGTTAAAAGTAAGGTTGGCGATCAGTTTAAGGCAGAACTCGGTAACGACATCGATGTTGCTGCACACAAACTTGTTCCGGGTCAGCGCATTCGCATTCATACTGATTTTATCTCGGGGCAGAAGACCTATCGGTTGATTATTCAATTGAATCGAGTGTGGAGGGACGAGGACGGCGGTTTAATACTCCTCTTCAATAGTTCCGATCCGGCCGACATACACAAAGCATTCGGCCCCGGCCACAATACGGCTATTGGCTTTGTTGTGTCCACCAAATCTAATCATGCAGTTTCTGTAATTCACAGCGGCGAGCGCTTCACTTTGGTGTATTCCTTTTATGGAAAGGATGAGAATGGGTGAACTCTCGGACCGAGTGAGAGTTTCGCTTGAGACGCCGAATAACAATCCTTGGTTCCCAGAGCTCACCTCGCAACTGACAGAACTAGCATGGGACAACTTGGGCAAGGATATCGGCCTCACTACGGACACTTATGGAACTGCACGGGTTTTGTCTGGTAATGTGTCCATCTCGCGTGATGTCATTAAATATCTCCTCACAGATCAGGTGGTTTGTGAAACACCGCTAACCATCGACATCGAAGTACTCCCACAAGAACAGGCAGCTCAGTACCTTGACGCTGGAATCACCTTTTATTTGCCAAATGAACTTCTCAATACGACAGTCACAGGATGCGTTGAAGACGCAATCAGCATTTTGAAGCGAGTTCCAAGTCTATTAAGTACCGTCACAACCTTAATTCGCTCCTTGCATTTAATAAAGCCCGCGGATAGCGATTACGATGTAAGTTTCAGTGAGCCGAAAGCTCCTTTCTCGGTATTCGTGTCGGTTCCTGAAAAGCGTGTTCCAAATGACGCTATCCGTGTCGCGGAGTCGATTCTGCATGAAGCTATGCACAATCAGCTCACGATTATTGAACAAATAGTGCCTCTTATCAGATCGAGTGGAAAGAAATACTTTTCGCCTTGGAGGGGAACACATCGACCTGCGCAAGGCATTCTTCATGCTTTGTATGTTTTCAGGGTAATTGACCGATTTTTAGCCAGCTTGTCTTCATTGAGGAGTTTTCGCGGTGAATTTCAAGAATACCTACAGGGAAGGCGGAATGACATTCATAGGCAAATCAATGAGACTCGTTCTTTTGAAAGCAGTTCCGAATTAACAATGATTGGAGCTCGGTTTGTCCGGGGCCTATTCTCGGTCTCCCTGATTCTTCCGCTTTCTTCAAACAGCTACCGCACCTTAGCTGACTCTCCTTCTGCAGAGATTACCTGCTCAGATAATCTATAACCATTGAGCTAAACAGGGCATCGGGCAGAACGGCTGAGTCAATGAATGCCTGGGCTTCGTCACTTAACGTCTTCAATTCTAAAATTGTAGGATGTTTCTTTGCCACCTCCACAAGATCAAGGTTACGTTTCAAACTGCAAGGTACTTGAGTCTAGCCTCCCTTAGTGATGGCCTGCGAAGACCAATCACCTCTATGGTGACTTCTCCCTTTCTTGTCTTGTGAGCAGGAGTTTCATTGTAAAACCTAATGTGACCGCGGGGATTAACTAAGGCTGGATTGATCAATAAGGGTCGTTCAACCCTGTAATCATCATGGTGAGAAAGAGCACGTGAACGAGGATTAGCCAGCGGGAAAAAATGCCTTTCCAGTCACTATTGCACTCATGACAACTCAGCAACAGATTATCCCAATCATATGCTAGCCAATAATAACCAGGATACTGCTCTTTATGTTTATTCGATTGTCTAACTGCGGTTTTCGGCCGAAAGTGTTCAACCGCCAGGTGCCTAGGTTCATCGTATTTTCTTTCACAATAGCAGCATTTACAAGAATGAGCGGCTACTAATATTCTCTTGACTGGTTTCGAACCATAGATAGCTCCTTGTCTCCGCCTATCGGTTTCCGTCTTGGCGAACCCCCTCACGCCTGAAATGTAATCATCGGGACATTCGTCATAGGCAAGGCAGTCTGTTTCTGTTTTTGCTTGCCCTTTTGTGATTAAGTTCTTTGGCGGTTCATCCGATTTAAGTATTCCTATCATTGTGAGGTATCCGGCGTTTCTTGAGAAGCGCTGCTGCTGATCGTATCAGGTCCATTGCTTTTTGATCTTCTTGACTTTCGGCCGTTTTTAGACTTGCAATCTCCTCTATTTCTAGGAGCCGCGCTCTTTCAAGTGCACTTAGCGAGGGCTTATCTAGTAACGATTCTTTCTCCTTAAAGAGGCTCTCGGTTTGTTTATCTCTCGAGGCGGGGACACGGAATAATTCGCTAGTTAAGATTTGATCAACACGCCAACTCCTCACCACGTCAGGTTCATTTATTATTCTTACTTCATCGCCCTCTTTTTGTACGACAGCCAAATTTGCATTAGGGGCAGACTGAACCATCAAAGGACTATGAGCGGTCGCAATGAATTGCGCTCTAGGGAAAAGTTCGGTCAGATCTTCCATAATTGTTCGCTGCCAGAGGGGGTGTAGATGTAAATCTATCTCATCTATTAAGACCACAGCAGGTTCTGCCAATGGATTGGGACTTTTGGGGTAGTGGCTGAATAACCTCCACGCCAAATCAATCGTCCAGGCTAAAGTAGTCCGATACCCCAAGCTCAGTGCAGAAAGAGGAACGCATCCAGAGAAAGTGTTGATACGGACACCGCTAGGTTCAGTCGAGGTACTCAACATTTTCGGTGCATTAATCTCAATGTCCTTTGCGTCTTTAACGTCGGGAAGAATTTGCGCAAGGAGGTGCAGAACTTTTACTAATTGATCATTCTCTCGGCCCACATAATTTTTCTTCGCCGCAGCATAATCGAGATTCTGAAGAATCTCTTCCGCATCATAGAGTATTGTCACATCGGAAAGACGTGCTGCAATTGGGTCATCCAGCTCGCTTTGGACTAAGTTCTGCAATCCGATTTGACGATTAGCGCCGTAAGCAACTATGAAAGGTTCGTGATACTGACCAACTGTTTCGATCTTTGTATTACCCTGAGGTTTAATCCCTTCAAGAACCCCCTTCCTGTTGTAGACAATCTTGACGCCTGTGTTAATTCTCTTACTCTTATCAACTGAGCTTGTCCTTTTGCTTGATCCCTTCCCGATAAACTCTTTGTTCTGACATAGCTCAGCTTTGAGTACGAGATCTTGGTTCTTCCCAGTGCGTAGTAAACTTTCTAGTATGTCGTTTTCTTCGTCGGAAAGAGCTGGTCCCAGAGAACCTTTGGTTAAAGGCGCAGGCTCCTCGGTGTCATCATCAGCATTCGACAGATTGCTTTGAGGGCCTCCTTTTGGCACCGGTCTCATCCAAGCTAAACACTGCAATAGGGTCGTCTTCCTAACTCCATTGTCTCCCAACAGCAATGTCCACTGTGCCGGGTTGCCCGATCCGTCAGTCAAATCCAACTTTTGAGAGTGGCCGAAACAACGCACACTTTCTAATTCAAGGGTCGTGAAATAGACGGCGGTACTATGCTGAGAATTGGCCATACACTCTCCTGGTTTTACTTATCAAACACTTTGCGCGCGATGCCAACGCATTATTTGCCAGACATTAATTTTGACTGCTGAGAACTTAGATATTTGGTTCGTTCACTCTCGCAAGATAGACTGAAACTGACGCGTGTGTCCACAAAGTTGAGCCAGGCGCGTCCGCGTTTAATTGCGACGGGGCCCAATCCTCGGAAATTCCACCCGCTCAGTGCCTAGCCAAAGATATTAAGATTGTCGACTCCAGAAATGTAGGGTGGGTTCGGCGCGGTATATGCCGCAACCCACCGACTCGACCTCGAAGCGGGCCTCCTTTTCAAACCGTGCTCCGAGGTGTCGGCCTGCGGCCGACGGGTTGGTGGGTTACGCCGCAAACAGCGCGGCTATCCCACCCTACATCTAAGTCGTAGCGAGCGGCGGATTAAAGGGGCCGTGGTCGAGTTGAAACTTGTGAAGCGTTTTGAATATCCGCTATGAGTCGATAGGCGCCCGCTCGAATCGGAAGTCATTCGACGTCGCGGCGGGTTTCAAGATCACGCCGCCTCTTAGAGCAAGGCCGGAAGATCACGCGCACCGTGCAGCACTCGCACAATTAGAACGTCGGTATCGCTGGATTGAAAGAGGATGAGATACCGCCCGTGAGAGCAAGACCGGACGCCTTCCCCAAGATCTGGCCGTGATGTATAGCCGAGCGGCGAGGAGGAGATTTTGGCGCAATGCTCGCGGATCTCTCGCACAAGCGAAACCGCGCGTGACGGATTGTCGATCGCAATGTAGTCGCCGATTTCTTCAAGATCCTGCTCGGCCTGTACGGTGAAAACGACTTGCATTACTTCTTGTGCCGCGACTTAGCCATGTCCGCGTACTTGCGCTCAAGTCGATCGAGCACTTCCTCTGCGGGTTTCCCTTTACCGCTGGCAAGCCCCTTTTTGACGTCGGCACGGAGTGCCTCCAGTGTGGCCTCGCGCCGCTGTTGCTCTTCTTCGAGCAAGCGGAGTGCGTCACGAACGACTTCACTCGCGCTGGCGTAGCGCCCCCCTTCAAGTTGTTGTTTTATGAATTGCTCGAAATGCTTACCTACGGCATAACTGGAGGGCATGGCTAGGCTCCTCGGAGAATTAATTTTTATTATCTATTATTATCAATATTTGATATTGCTGACAAGAGGCATTACGATACCTGCAAGTACGCGACGTCGCGCATGGCGGCCGGGTCGTGTCAAGTACTACGGTCATGCAGCAAAAACTGGACAGTCTGTGACGTTCGAAGTAACGGACTAAACGCGAGAAGCAGTTGAAGCTTGGATCGCCAAGGCAAAGCTCGGTACAGGGCAATATCTCTTTCCGAGCCGTATGACTCAGTCACCGCATATTTGTACACGACAGTATGCACGCATCGTAAAGTCGTGGGTGGCTCTCCTCGGCTTGGATCCGGGCGACTATGGCACCCACTCGTTGCGCCGGACCAAAGCCAACTCACATGCTAGTGTTGAAGAGAACCACAACAGGAAAATAACAGATCCCTTCTCCTGCGGGAGGGTAGGATGAGGGAATCGATCAGGAGGCATTCATCGATTTAGATCCCCTCACCCTAGCCCTACCCAGGAACCTCCAGATTCCGGAGCGCAATTCGCGGCCACCGCGCGGCCGTGTGGTCTCTCCCCGAGGGAGAGGGAACTTCTCGATGCGCCGAAATTTCAAATATCTTTGGTTAGGGGCTTTCCCCATATTGAGCGGTGCTTACCGCCTGACCCCCCGTCGGCGAGCTCTGTTTCAGTCCTTCAGTACGACGACGTTGACGCCGTCTTCGACGCCGAGGTCGTAACTGTTGGAGCCGAGCTGCGCGACGGTCCCGATCCGCTCGGAGACTGAGGCTTTGTCTGCCGCCGCGTTGATGACGATCCCATTGCCGGTGCCGTCGGAGATGACCACGCTGCCCGGGCTCGGGCGGCTCACCTCAATGCCGTTGGACGGCGATAGCACGCTGAGGTCCGCGTTGAGATAGCGGATCTTAAGCGCCGCCGGATCGGAATTGGCCTCGATGAAGGCCTCCGCGGCGCCCAGGGCCCCGCTCTTCGCCCGCTGGGCGAGCTTGCTGGCGGTCTCCTTCGCCTTGGCCGTGAGGCCCTTTACCGTATCGCTTTCGGCCACCTGTTTCAGCGTGCCGATCGCCTTGTCGATCTGTTCTTTCCAGTTCATGCCGAAGCCCCCTTTAGTTGATTCTCATGTGCTTGATGGTGCGAGGTGCGACCATGTTACCACCCGGGGCAAGGAGGGGTACAGCGTGTCTCAAGGGGTGGCTGCCGAACGGCCGAGCGTGCCCAGACCGCTGCTCCCATCTGGCCGAAGTGGGGCCGGAATTGATAGTAAGCGATCCGCAAGCGCCGGCTACTTTCGTTCACCGGTCTTTTTCTTCTGAGGGCGGGTCCAGCCCTCAACGGTCGTCTGGCGCGCACGGCCCAGCGTTAAGGCGCCGGGCGGCGCGTCTCGGGTGAGCGTCGTTCCCGCGCCGATCGTGGCGCCATCGCCCACGCGAACCGGCGCGACGAGCAGCGTGTCCGAGCCGATAAACACACCATCGCCGATGACGGTCTTGTGTTTGTTGGCCCCGTCGTAGTTACAGGTAATGGTCCCCGCGCCGACGTTGACGTCGCGGCCGACCTCGGCATCCCCGACGTAACTGAGATGGTTGATCTTGGAACCGGCTGCGACCGTCGATTTCTTGATCTCGACGAAGTTACCCACGTGGACATGGTCGGCCAGACGGGTCCCGGGCCGGATCCTGGAGAACGGTCCGATGCGCGCGCCCTTACCGATCGCACACTCTTCAAGCACACAGTTCGGCAACACGGCCGCATCGTCCCCGAGATCGGCGTCGCGCAGGTAGGAGTTGGGCCCGATATGAACCCGATCGCCTAATTTAACGCGCCCTTCGAAAATGACGTTGACATCGATCACGACGTCCCGTCCGATCTCGAGGTCGCCCCGCAGATCGAACCGGGCTGGATCGCGCAAGGTCACTCCCGAGCGCATCAGATGCTGTGCTTGAAGACCTTGGTAATGGCGCTCGAGATCGGCAAGCTGCTCGCGATCATTGATTCCCATGACCTCGTAGACCGAGCCCGCCGCCACGGTTTTAATCGGGATCCCCTCTCCCACCGCCATGCCGATGATATCGGTCAAGTAATACTCGCGCTGGGCGTTGCGGTCATCGAGCCGCTCTATCCATCGGAGTAAATGCGCCGCGGGAATCGCCATCATGCCGGTATTGACCTCGCGGATATCCCGTTCCTCGGGAGTCGCATCCTTGTGCTCAACGATCCGGACCACCGCTCCGCTGCGATCGCGTACGATGCGGCCGTATCCGCCCGGATCATCCAGGTCCACGGTGAGCAACCCGATCCCGCCCTCCGCGAGGGCATCCTTCAGGCGTTGCAAGGTCTCCGAGGTAATCAAGGGCACATCCCCGTAGAGAATAAGGACGCCGTTGCAAGAATCGATGGATGGCAAGGCGTGCGCAACCGCATGACCGGTGCCGAGTTGCCGGGTCTGTTCGATCCAGGTGACATCGAGATGCCGCAGTGCTTCGCACACCCGCTCGCCACCGTGACCGTAAACGACGTAAATCCGCTCGGCGCTCAGCCGTGCCGCCGCGCGACAGACATGTTCGAGGAGCGGCCTTCCGGCAAGAGCGTGCAATACCTTAGGGACATCGGAATACATCCGTTTTCCCTGGCCGGCCGCCAAGACGACGATACTAAGGTTCATAGGCTATGGGCACAAACTACGGCTTCGAGGCAAGCGCGTTGCGCCAGAATAATTTGAAGCGGACGGGCGAGCAAGCCCGTGACTCGCCGGGGCGACCGCGCGTGTACGCCGGAGGGCGGGCTAGCCGCACCCGAAGCCGGGTGCCGCTAGGTTGGGGAAACGGCGTTGGGATCCCTAACTTTCGGATTACCAAGGCCTGAAGTGGCCATATAAAGTCACGAGTCCACCAATGAGGGCAAGACCTGCGATTTCAAGATCGGTAGCCCCTTCTTCGGTATCTATGCAAAGATCGCCGCTCTCGCTCGGTTGTATATAGTCCCAGAAACCCAAGTAGGCCGCTAATAAAGATATAGCGCCGCCGATCACGCAGGGATTGACCCACGGTGGTAACTGGGTTTGTTTGGAATTCACGGCGCAGTCTCCTCGGCGCTCGGATGAGCATCGGATTGAACCTTACGGAGGTTACACGATCACAAAAAAAAGAGAAAAAAGGAGTGGTAGTGATCTAGGTTGGTGCGTTGGGCGTACCGCTAATGACGTTAATCCGGTCATGGCCGATGCCGCGCGACACCGCTTCCATCGGCGAATCCCTGGGCAGTTACCGGGTACGGATGGGGCGCAAACCGGCGTAGCCCGTCGGGAACAAAGCCGCCGGCCAGCGGCACAGGCGTTCGAGGAAGAGTGGGACGTCGTACCGCCGTCCTCAGCTGAATTGCCGCCGCTGCTCAACCACAAACGAAGACCCGTGGCCTATTTATCCTCGAAAGCTTCGTTATGACCGAAAGAGTGGCTGTGCTACACTATATTTTGCCTAGTAAGATCAGGATCAGTAAGATGACCACCACTAGCCCGAGTCCGCCGCTGGGCCCATAACCCCACGCCTGGCTATGTGGCCAGGTTGGCAATGCTCCCACAAGAATCAGGATCAGGATTATGAGTAAGATTGTGCCAATTGACATGTTCGTGCTCCCGTTAAAAAAGGTTAAAAAAAGGGGCTAGACTAAAGTACATTACAACGTACATTGGCTTTTAGCCAGTTCATTTCACGACTAGGCTGTCCTTAACAGATTTGACTCCCTTGACAGATCTCGCTAATTCCACGGCCCTGGTGGCAGCCTGCCTGGAATCGACGAAGCCGCTCAACTGCACGGCTCCTTTGTAGGTTTCAACACTGATCTGACCGACCTTGAGGATTGGATCATTGTATATCGCCGCCTTCACTGAGGCGGTGATGCCACTGTCGTCAATGTACTCACCCGTGCTTTCTTGGTAGGCAACCAATAACAGTCCTATGACAAAGCGTGTTATCGAAGTGGTTCTATTGATCATTGCTTAGCTCCTAGAGTAAGGTTGTATTGCATCGGCTTGGCTCGCCTTCCTTGGTCCCCAAGGTGGCCGTAGACGTTGCTCTCGACCTCTTCACGTTAGGCTATCGATGCATTAGCCCCAGGATACCGACGGCAATCAAATACACGGCCACGAGATAATTTAATAGCCTTGGCACAAGCAAGATTAATATGCCTATCACCAGCGCAAGGACGGGCTCGATAGGTACATTTATGATAGGTACATTCATGGGGAAGGCCTCCTTATTTAAGGTCACGCGCGTGCGCGTGCATTACCGAAGTTATCCTGTACTTGATTGCAGTTCGTCTCTTTCTCTTTTCGGGCCATACAGTCCACTTGCGTGCGGAATCACGGTGAAGGCTGCACACGGACCGTGGCCGATTAGCCGTAGTCCCGCCCTCGCGTTTGCTCGGCCTGCTAAGTATTTCTCCTCGCTCGGCTTACCGAGGCTGTTTGAACGTGCAGTTGCGCCGATTAAGAGCACAATCAACACGATTAGCAGTATCGTTCCTTATGACATCGCCTTGCTCCTCACTTAATCACTCATGTCTGTTCGATCGTCAACACTGTACGACGATCTCTATCTGGGACAGCCTCAGTAATCCATCGCCGCACCGCTACCCCCTGATCGCCACGCCTGCCCCCTTAGATCAGTCGCAGCCGCGCAGGAGGAAGATGACGAGCAGAATCGGGATGGGCACACCCAGGAGCCACAACAGGATGTAACCCATCTTCCCCTCCTGTAACTTCATCGGCGTGGCGTGCTTCATCGAGCGGAGCCCTTGCCAGAGACGTCTCAAGTATCCAATGCTTGTCATCATGATCTCCTCATCTATGAGGCCTTTTTCATCTCTGTACCGCAACAACAGCGCGGAGGCGCCTCACCGCCCCCGCCTGCCTTCGAGCCCTGCGTGACCTTCATTTCGCACCCGCAATTCGGGTTCGTGCAACGATACGTATCACCTGTTGTCATAGCCATCATCCACCTCCTGATCGAACGCCGCATCTCGACTCGCGTCTATCGAGACTTAGGACCTTGCTTAAGGGCGATATCGGCCCTCCGAGGACGCACCGGCAGCCTCGGAGGGCGCTGTCGACCTTGGTGCCTCCCCGAAGGCCTACCCAATCACAGCTTTTGGACCCAGCTGTCTGCCTCCTGCTCGGCCTTTTCTTTCGTATAGCCATACTTGGCCTGCAGCCGGCCGACGAGCTCCTCGCGCTTCCCTTCGATGACGTCGAGCTCATCATCGGTAATGTCACCCCACATTTGCTGGGCCTTGCCTTTCAGCTGCTTCCAATTACCCTTGACTTGATCCCAGTTCATCGTCCGTCCTCCTGTTCAAAATGGTTGGTTCTGGTCGCGCCCCGGCTCAACCGGGGCACTCCGAATACGGTCAAGCTGTGTGCCAGGACCGGCGTTATGGATAACTGTCCTTGTTGCTTGACGTAGCCCAGTTACTACAGCGCTTGCCGAACTTGCTAGATAGGGCTAATCAGTAAAAAAATGCCGATCCGCGTGTAAGATTATCCTAAGAATACGCGGAGATGCAAGGCTTAGTCTATTCCAATGCAAGATGAGTCTGAAGGGAGGGCTTATTTCTAATACAAGATGAGTCTGAAGTAAGGCGGCGACTGTTCATGATGGGAGGATGAAGACCATCATGAACGACGGACAATTAGAG